>JBEBVY010000010.1:0-45263 GCA_040392505.1 Moheibacter lacus
TGATCAATGCGATATTGGGTTGGTACAAAAGGATTTTGGGTCTTCTGTCCAGCGTGGAAGAAAGATATTCGTCTCCTTCCATGACCATAAAATCATTTTCTTCGGTCAATTTCACCATGACATCAAAACCTTCCAATTGGGCACCCACCATATAATCCACCGCTTTTCCATGGTAATGCAAAACATGCAAAACCATCGAAGTAATCGTGGTTTTTCCGTGTGAACCGGCGATGACCACCCGGGTTTTATCTTTGGATTGTTCAAATAGATATTCGGGATACGAATAAATTTTTAATCCCAATTCCTGTGCGCGCAACATCTCAGGATTGTCGGCATGGGCGTGCATTCCGAGAATGACCGCATCGAGATCTGCTGTTATTTTTTCCGGAAACCAACCCATTTCTTCGGGCAACAAGCCTCTTTGCTGCAAACGGGTGGCGGACGGCTCAAAAATAGCGTCGTCAGAACCGCTTACTTGGTATCCTTTTTCATGAAGCGCAATCGCCAAATTATGCATGGCGCTCCCGCCTATCGCAATGAAATGTACTTTTTTCATCAACTAAAAAAATCTTGAGGTTCGCGGTCTTCCATGATTTCCTGTATGGGTTTCACCTTTAAAAATTCGGGAGATTGTTCGATGGCATCCATGATTTTCCGCATGATGGCATCATTGTCTTCGGTTTCAAAATCAAAATTCAAAGGTTCTTTAAAACGCATGGTAGCTTTGACGCCTCTTTTTTTCATTTTTAATCCTTTTTTGTCAAATGCCCGACGGAATCCGTCGATGACAACCGGAACCACAATGGGTTTTGACTTTTTCACCAATAAGGCCGTCCCTCTTCTCCCCGGCGCAAAAGCCGTAGTGGTTCCTTGTGGAAAGGTGACAACCCAACCATTTTCCAATGCTTTTTCGATATTGGTAATCTCCGAAACATCTACTTTGCGGTTGATGTCTTTTCCGGCGTCGCGCCAGGTTCTTTTTACCATGATGGCACCGGTGTAGGCAAATAATTTGGTGAGAAAATTATTTTTCATGGTTTCTTCTGCCGCGATATAATAAAAATCAGTTTTGGGATTTAAAAGATAGACCGGATTTTTTATCGTATCCACAAATCCGTTTTTTACACTGCAAAATACGTGGTACATCGCAAAAACATCTGCAAAATAAGTTTGGTGATTGGACACAAAAAGAACATTGGTGTTGGGTAAATCCACCAGATTTTTTGTGCCTGTAACTTTTAATTTATTAAAACCATTGTACCGGTTGTATGTAAAACCCCCAAAAAGAAAAATCAATGTTCTTTTCAGAAAATACAAATGACCAAAAGCATCTCTGTACACATTTTTCTTTACCGCCTTTTGTTTTGCCATTATTTATCCCCTCTAAATTTTAAAATGAGTACAAATTTAAAGCTTTTCCAGCAATGCACCGAATTCACTTAAAATCATAGCAGTCGCTCCCCAAATATAAGCTTCATCACCCAATTCATAACCCGGAATTTCCACCGTATATTCTCCGAATTTCCTTTCGAAAGGGACAGCAGCTGCCTGTAAAAAAGCTTCTAAATCTAAGGGGATGATTTCGGCAACTTCCATTTCCTGGGGCAAAAATTCGGGCTGTCCGTGGTGGATGCCAATAAAAGGATACACCATAAAATTGCTGGGCGGAATGTATAGTTCTGTCAATTGTTTCAGGATTTCGATGTTTTCTTCTTCCACACCCAATTCTTCTACCGTTTCCCGAATCGCCGTGTAAGAAAGGTTGATGTCTTCCGGTTCAAAAGATCCACCCGGAAGTGAAAACTGATTGGAATGAACACCATCGTAAGTATGACGAAGCGTAACGGGAAAAACGATTTCGCCCGCTTCATTTTCGTACAATAAAATCATCACTGCCGCGATACGGGGATTCGTTTTTTTGATTTCTTCCAAATCGTATTTCTCCCGATAGGGAGGCGAAAGCAAGGATTGTGCATCCCAGCCGGGAAGCTCGGATTCGTAATTTTCCAGTTTGAATTGTAAATCGTCTAAATACAATGCGTTGATTTTTTTGTCAAATTTAGGGATTTTTGAGATTTCAATTTTCAATTTTCAGGTTTCAATTTGGAAGAACAGTTGTCATGGCGAGGACGCCCCAAAGGAGGATGAAGCAATCCATTCATTCAACCACTCAACCACTCAATCACTCAACCACTCAACCACTCAACCATTCTTGGGAAACTAAAGCTTCTGGGTATAATAATTAAAATCTTTCATCACCGTATCGATGAACTCCGTATCGGGCTGATCGGATTGTATATCCATCACATTTTCCAGTTTAGACCGAAGTCGTTGTAAAGTCACCAGATCATTGTTTTTTCTGGCCAGAACAAATGTATCTTTTATGATGCGGGCATCGTTATCTGTCAACCGCATGACCTGACTGTACCGGGGAACATAGGTATCTTTTATTTCTTCCAAAATCGTAATGTCGATAGAATGTTTTTCTCTGACCTTTAAAACGGTAGTTCCTGCCACGATATCTCCCAGACGTTGAGAATTTTTCGTGCGCAGGATGGAAATAAATGCGACCGAACCGGACAACATCAACAAAAGCCCGGAAAGAATATAGGCCGTTTCTTCTCCAAACATAGGGATGAAAAACAACAGCATGAAACTACCGGTCCAAAAATCGATGAACCGAAATGCCCATCGGGTGAAATACTCGGAAAATCCTGCTTTGTATCCGTCCAGCTTTACCACTTTAATTCCGCAAATCATTTTACCAAAAGTTTGGCCGTTGAATAGAAATTCCGTCCAGAGCGAATAAAAAATGGCAGGAAACAGAAGTAGGGTGTACACCATCCCCAAAAACTCCTGAATATCATAGTGCAATTCTGCTTCTTCATAAAAAGAAGTACTCGCCCCAAAAAGATCAAAAAATATACGGGAAAGAAAAAATACATACACACATATCAATATAAAATCAATGCCGAATGCCAGTATGCGCCAACCCACACCTGCGTGTTGAATATCTACATTGACGTTTAAAGGTGTTTTTATTTTGATGAAATCCATATTTTTAACTCCCGATTAAGAAAGGTTTCTTCAAAGCTAAATTATATCAACTAACTTTTTATATTTACAACTCTATAAAATGCGTAAAATTATTTGCTTTGAGAGAAGCGGCTTTCATTAAACAAAATAAAGAAAAATGGTTGGAATTTGAAAAATCATTGTACAACTCTTCTGAAAATAAACCGGAAAGATTGGCCGAACTGTTTATCCAGGTCAACAATGATTTGGCTTACGCCCAAACTTATTATCCGAAAAGCAATGTCATCAAATACCTGAATGCCATCACCGCAACGGCTTATCATAAAATTTACGGGAAGAAAAAATCCGGTAAAGGTTTTATGGGTTTCTGGACCTATGAAGTCCCGATGATCATGTACCAATACCGAAAATATTTTTATTTTTCTTTCTTGGTTTTCTTTTTAATGATTTTCATCGGTGTTTTTTCTTCCATTTACGAACCTGAATTTGTCCGGTCTTTTTTGGGTGATACCTATGTGGACATGACGGAAGACAATATACAGAATGGCGATCCGCTTGCTGTTTACAATAATGCGACTTCTTTTGGCGATTTCAATAGTTTTTTCCGTATTGCACTGAACAACCTTCGCGTGGGATTGATGTCTTTTCTGTATGGAATTTTTGGCGGAGTCGGTTCGCTTTATTTCATGCTGGTCAACGGCATCATGGTGGGGAGTTTCCAATACATGTTTTTTGAAAAAGGGCATTTTTTTCTTTCGCTTCGCACCATCTGGATGCATGGAGCCATGGAAATGTTTGGGATGTGCATCGAAATCGGGGCCGGAATTCTGATGGGAACCAGTTATCTTTTTCCCGGTATTTTGACACGAAAACAAGCCTTTTTCCAAAAAGGAAAAGCAGCTTTGAAAATCGTCATCAGTACGATTCCTTTTACCATTTCGGCAGCGCTGATTGAAGGTTATCTCACCCAATACGCCAACGAAATGCCCATTCCCGTAGCAGGAATAATTGTCTTGGGAACATTGGGTTTTATCTCCTGGTATTATTTGGTTTATCCGCACAAGGTATTCAACCGCAACCAACGCGATGCTTCTTATCTTTTAAAAGAAATCGGATATGAAAAAGCTTAACTTATTTTTTTGTGCTGCTTTTTTTCTGGTTCAATTTGTTGCGGCCCAACAATATGAGGAAACCTTCGTTTCACCGGAAACAATCGAAGTTTATGAAGAAGATAATAACACACCCAATCCCACACCTACCAAAGAAGAAATAGGCGAAGTTTATTTTGAAAAAAGAAATTTAGACCCGGGATTTAAAGACCAATACACAGGTAAAAAATATGATTATGACCGTGTGGTCAAACAAAAAGAATACAAACCACCTACAGGACCTATTTTTAGCTTACCGACAGGATTATTTCAAGTTCTCATGTATGCGGCGCTTTTTGCCATTATCCTTTTGGTGATTTATTTTATCATCAAAAATGCAGGCGGATTTTCATTTGGAAAGGAAGGAAAAAAAATCCGATTTGAAACTTCTGACGAAAAGGAATTGGAAGATGAAGAAAATATAGAAAACAACGATTTCCTTCAATTGATCCAAAAAGCCAAATCAGAAAACGATTTCCGGAAGGCTGTGCGCTATTATCATCTATGGGTTTTACAAAAATTGGCTGACAATCAACTGATCATTTGGAACAAAGACAAAACCGATTTTGATTATTATAAAGAATTGGGGCAGCATTTAATCAAAGAAGACTTTTCAAACGGCATGTATGTTTACGATTATACTTGGTATGGAAATTTTCAGTTGAATCCCGGCGAATTTTCAATTGCAGAATCCATTTTTCAACGCACCTTAAACAAACTGAGATGAAAAACGGACTTCTAAAATCTGCTGTTTTTCTGTTTTCATTTCTCTTATGGGGTTGTGGGGAAATACCTGTGAATTGGAGCCGGACGTTTGATTCAAAGGATACGATTCCTTTTGGCACCTATATACTTCGCCAGGAATTAACCGAAATTTTTCCCGATTCCAAAGTGCAGAATATTTCCATGACCACTTATGATCATTTCGAAAATATACAGTACGAATACAGAAAAGACCATTATTTTTTTATTTATGACGAATTGATTTGGGATGATGCGACCTGGGAAAAAATTCTGGAATATGTGAACAACGGCGGATCTGCTTTTATTTCTCTTTCCACTCCCAATCCGGTTTTGGAACAAAGTTTAGGAACCCAAACTTCCGAACTGACATTTGATGCAAAACTTCCGGCTGTGTCGCTTTCTGTAAAATTGCCCGGGAAGGAACAGAAATACATTTTTCAAAAAGGTGTAAAAACGGTGTATTTTTCTCAATTGGAAGAAAAAACAACCGAAATCCTGGGATATTTGGAATACAATGGCGAAAAACAACCCAATTTCGTAAAGGTTTATCATGGAGATGGGTATTTTTTATTGCACTGCGAACCGATTGCTTTTACCAATTATCATATGCTGAAGAAAAATCACGCTCAGTATGTGACAGATGTTTTTTCTTATTTAAGTCCGGAGGACATCATGTGGGACAATCATCGTTTGTTCAGACGTCAGTCCGGCGAAAGCAATGACGGCGGATTTTTTAATGGTCTGAGCTTTTTGATGCAACACGAAGCACTTCGCTGGGCATTTTTTTTATTGGTCATCATGGGACTATTGTATTTATTTTTCAATTCCAAGCGCAGACAGCGAGCAGTGCCAATCGTACTACCCTATTCCAATTATACTTTGGATTTTGCCAAAACCCTTTCCGAATTGTACCGTTACAATGCAGATCATACCGCCATGGTACGCTATAAAATCAATTATTTTTTGGAACAATTGCGTTTGCATTATTATATTACGGCAAAAGACACGGAAAAAGATTTCTCCGAAATCCTGAGTGCCAAATCGGGTGTAGATTTTGAAACCTGTAGGAAATTGGTGGTAAAAATTGATATATTAAAAAGCAAAAACTATCTGGATAAAGAAGATTTTTTTTCATTACATACTTTAATCGAATCATTTAAACTGAAATCAAAAAATTATGGAAGAGATACCGCAAGAAAATAATTCCTCATACGAACCAAAATTCAATGACATCCAACCGGAAACCGAATCCCAACACAGTTCCGGGCTGGATTTCACCAACCGGATTGATTTGACAAAAATCCAAAAAGGAGTGGCTGAAATCCGCAATCAATTGGGAAAAGTAATCATAGGACAGGAAGAATTCATCGAATTGCTCATGGTCAGCATTTTTGCCAACGGTCATGCGCTGATAGAAGGAGTACCGGGCGTTGCCAAAACCATCATTGCCAAATTGCTGGCAAGAACCATGGATGTCGGATTCAGCCGGATTCAGTTTACACCGGATCTGATGCCTTCCGATATTTTGGGGACTTCGGTTTTTGATATTAAAAAAAATGAATTTGAATTTAAAAAAGGACCCGTTTTTTCCAATATCATTCTCATCGATGAAATCAACCGTGCGCCCGCTAAAACGCAGTCAGCTCTTTTTGAAGTAATGGCCGAGCGCCAAATCACCATGGACGGAACCCGTTATGAGATGGAACCGCCATTTTTGGTTTTTGCCACCCAAAATCCGGTGGAACAGGAAGGAACCTACCGGCTTCCGGAAGCGCAATTGGATCGTTTCTTATTTAAAATTGAAGTAGGATATCCTTCTATGGAAGAAGAAATCAGCATCATCGAAGGAAATAATAACCGTAAAAATGTAGATCCTACCCATTTGGTCTCATCGGTATTCAAAGCACATGAAATTGCAGAATTTCAACGCATCATACAGGATGTTTTGGTAGAGCCGAAATTGATTCGTTATATCGCCGGCATCGTAAACGCTACGCGCAATAATCCGTTTTTGTTTTTGGGTGCTTCGCCTCGCGCTTCGATTTCAATTTTGAATGCAGCAAAAGCAGTTGCAGCCATCAGAGGGCGTGATTTTGTGATTCCGGAAGACATCAAATTCGTGGCCGTTCCGGCACTGAAACACCGGATAGTTGTTTCGCCCGAAAAAGAAATGGAAGGAATTTCATCCACTCAAATTATTAACCAGATAATCGAAAGCATAGAAATTCCACGTTGATGAATCCTTTCAAGCAAATATTTTTACATCAATCGTTTTTCTATTCCTTCCTTTTGGTAATAGTCGGTTTTTGCTTTGGGTTTTATTTCCCGGTGATGATCCAGATTTCCCAATTGCTGTTATTTGCCGTTGTTTTGATGACCCTGATTGATTTGGTTTTACTGTATTTGCACAAAACAGGGATTTCCGGCAGGAGAATCGTGAAGGATAAATTGTCCAATTTTGATAAAAATCCGGTGATCATTCAGTTGGAGAATCATTTTCCTTTCCGAATTAAATACACCGTTTTGGATGAAATCCCGGAGCAATTTCAAATCTTTGATTTTAAACTAAAAGGTTTTCTTGCTTCAAAAAGAGAAATCGAACTGAAATATGATTTGATTCCTTCTGAAAGAGGTATTTATAAATTTGGGAATATCAATGTTTTTGTGTGCACACCACTCGGATTTCTCCAACGAAAAATTGTCCTGAATTCCGTTGGTCAGATCAAAGTATATCCTTCTTTTTTGCGTTTGAACCAATTTGATTTACAAAATTTCAAAGCACATGTGAACGAAATCGGTCAGAAGAAAATTCGACGTATCGGTCACAGCATGGAATTTGAGCAGATAAAAAATTATGTAAAAGGAGATGATTTCCGTACCATCAACTGGAAATCCACAGCCAAACACCAGCGATTGATGGTAAATCAATATGTGGATGAAAAGTCTCAGCAGGTGTATTGTGCCATAGATAAAGGCCGGATGATGAAAATGCCTTTTGGTGGCCGGACTTTATTGGATTTTTCTATTAATTCCAGTTTAATTTTTAGCAATGTGGTTTTGCAGAATCATGACAGAGCCGGGGTTTTTACGTTTTCCAATCAATTGGAAAATCTGGTAAAAGCGGAAAGAAGAACCAATCAATTGCATAAAATTTCGGAAACGCTGTACGGAATTCAAAGTAATTTTATGGAAAGCGATTTCGGGAAGCTGTACAATTATATCAAACATAAGATCCCACAAAGGGGTTTGATTTTGCTGTTTACCAATTTTGAAAGTATGGATTCTTTGCACAGACAACTCCCCTATTTGTTGGGAATCAATAAAAATCATTTGCTTGTCGTAGTCTTTTTCAGAAATACGGAATTGGAAAATTTTTTACAAAATCCGACAGGGGAAAATGATTTATATGAAAAAACATTGGTAGAAAAATTCATTTATGAAAAGCACCAAATTGTTTTAGAATTGAACAAACACGGTATCCAAACTGTTTTGACCCGGCCGGAAGATCTCACGGTTAATACCATAAACAAATACCTCGAGATAAAATCCCGAGGCATGTTATAAGTTGACAAGTTAAGATTATAATTCTACCAATTCTGAAATATGGCTGGCTTTTTTAATCAATTTGTTGTCTTTATCGACCAACAATAAAGTTGGTGTAGAAGAAATCCCGTAATCCATCACTGATTTTGTATCCCATTGTAAAAAGTCGGAATAACTGAACCATTCAAAATCTTTGGTAGCTTCTTTGTAGGCCGATTCATCAAAATCCAAAGATATACTTACGATTTCACCTCCTGAGAGTTTGAAATTGCGATAATATTCTTTTACAAACGGCATTTCTTCGTTACAAGCCGGACACCAGGAAGCCCAAAAAATGATGATTTTTTTATCGGCCTTCACATCATAAAGAGATTGGGCGCCTTTAACCGGTTTATCAAATTGGATGTTTGGTACAATACTTCCAATTGTCGTGCTGTTATGGGCAGATAAAGTTGTTTTCAATTCGTCGGTTATTTCGCAGGTAAGCGCATTGGCTTTTGCATAGTATTTTTCCAAAAGAGGCTCAAATTGTTCTGCCGGTAATGTCAGAAATACCGTAGAAAGGACTTTCTGACCACGTGGTGTTTCCAAATCGGTCTTTTCCAGAAGTGCATCTATTTCTTTTTCAATCGTTTTATTTACCTGCTCTTGTGAGGTTGCATCCACAATAGAAGCTCTCAAATAATCCAAAACGAGTTTGAACATAAATCCTGAACCTTCCAGATAATCATTGTCATTTACCAAATGAGTCAGGATTTTTTCTTTGTGAAAAGTAGCCGCTGTTTTATTGTCAAAAGTAGTGTTGGCCAAATCACTAATGGTCACATAGTATTTTAAAAGTGGTAAATCTGTAGAAGCATTCAGTTTACTGATTCTGATTTCTTCTTTTAAAATGGCTTGATAAAATTCGTCTTTTTCTCCATACAAAGGTTTGATAATGGGAAAGACGTTGGTTTTCATATCGATGAGTCCTTGTAAAGAAGTGTAGTTTTGAAATCCTTCTGCGGTTTTTCCTTGTTTAAAGTTTACATCGATAAAAGCATTATTTTCCAATTTGGCTGTAAAATCAACATTTTCATTGTCACTCAATATATCGAGAATAGCATGTCTTGAAACGTCTGTAATACGAACGATTCCACTGAATTTGCGTGGAATCTGAACCGTGAATTTTCCGTTTTTATCTGTTTTTACTTTGTTGATCAATATATCTGTGGGTCCGTCAAAAATTCTGACCTGTATATCTTTTTCCTGATAATTTCTGATTTCACCCGTAATTTTAAATTGGGCATTTAAGTTATAGGTAAAAATAAATACCAATACGGCGATAATGTTCTTCATTCTATTAATTTTTGTCAAATGTAAAAAAACCCTTTCGATAGGAAAGGGTTTGATTTATATAAAAATTGTTAATTATGATTTAACTAGTTTCCTTTGGTTCCATACAAAATAGATGGAAAAAATCACAACTATCATCAATAAAACGAATACGTATTGATCGATCGGGGTGCTAGGAGCTCCCGGGCCACCCGCATCTTCACCTTGATCAGGTGGAGGCGGAACTTGAGCGAACAATTTGACGACAGGTAATAGGAAAATTAAAAAGGTTAATATAAAATTTTTCATCAATTTGGTTTTTTGGTTTTGAGTTGATTGCTCTTATTTTATTATCTTTTGAGTATATACTTCTCCTGTATTGGATTCAGCTTTCACGACATAGATTCCGGTTCCAGGTAATTTCAATTCGAAATCTGATTGGGTATCTATGTTTTGAAAAGACATGATATTTCTTCCACTCATATCATAGACTTTTACATCTGCAGAATCCCATTGATCATTAAATCGGATTTTATGTGTTTGCTGATCTTTATAGATAACAGTAGAACCAGCGATGAGTGTTTCCTCCATTTCGCCTTTGTTAAATACCGGTCCTCCATTCCAATAGACGGTGTATCTATTGTCCAATGCTTTTTCAGAAACATCTACATAATAGTTAAAATCAGTTGTAATCGGCATCAATACATCTTCTCTTTTATCATAGAAAAAGAAAGAATTCCCGTCAATAAAATTATTTTCTTCTTCTGTTATTTGTGTAAAGATATTTTTGTAGAATAAGTCTGCTTTTATGTAATATCCCTCTAAATCCCCGGCTTTTCTATTGAAAAACATAGGAATTGGTTTGCTTACATAAGCCATATTTACTGTATTGATATGCATTTTTCGTGTGGAGTTAAACACAGGTGAGCCGTCTTGATTTTCCTGTGCCAAATAAAATCCTGTTCTGGATCCAAAATCTGAATATTCTGATTCCAAAGGATTGGATGTACCATTTGCCACTCCGGAGTTTGTAACGATTACATAAACTTTATTTCCTGTTGGAGCACCATTACTATGGTGTAAACTTAGACCTACTTGATAAAATCTAGGTATAGCAGAAGAAGGAGTGCTAAATCCTAATCCATCAACTGAAGCTTCAATATTTCCTCCTTCAAAATCACCATTTTTAGGTGTTACCACGCCTCCTCCCATAGAATTAGGAGTCATGCTAAAGGTTTTCAGTTTATCACTGAAATTAATCACACGGTTCCCAGTATTGGTTGCAGCAGTATTTAATACCACGATAAATGGCTCAAATGGTTTTACCAATAAAGCACTGGCATCACCTCCCCAAACATTGGTAGCTTCATTATAAGTAGCCACGATCATACCGGAAGATGCAGAACCACCTTGTGCCGTATAATCCAAATCTGCCACTCTGGCAACAGCCAAAAGTCCGTCAATATCATTTCCATCATCATATCCGGGCGTAGCAGGAGAACCGATGTAAGCTAAATCGATGTTAGAAGTATATGGATTTCCAAATTGGAAATAGTTTCTACCATATCCTGCATCATCAGACACCATTCTAACTTTATCGTCTATATAAGTTTGGTATTTTTCGTTGTATGTATTCTTTTTTCCTTTCCAGTTGTTCCATCCAACCCCACCAAAATAGTACATATTGGTATTCATCGGGATGTTTGAAAAGGCCTCGTTTGAAGGAACACCTCTATAGGCAAGTTTCGCATTGGTTTCCATCACCGGTTTGATATTTCCGGAATTATATTCCAAATTTAAAATATAATAAGCGGTAGGACTAGTGGCAGTCAATGGGTCACCGGCGTTAAAATGGTCAAATTCAGGTTTTTGCAGGTTATCCCAAACCATCATAGATTTTTGATAACGGTTACCGGATGTAGAATAGACAGTTCCAAAAAGGAAATCCACCGCCTCATCTACATCGGCAAAATGAAATGGAATAGCAAATTGACCCCAGTTAAATACGCTTGGGTCAATGGTTCCTTTTTCCATCGTAAGTCTTCCTGCTGTACTGTTTTCATTGATGATTATCTGACCGTAACTTGTATTGTTACTTGGCACATCCCAAGTATTGACAAAATTGGCTCCGGTTGGACTTCCATTTACAAAATCTCCTTCTACTTTCACATTTCCGGCATTTTCAAAAACCGAGTTTGTAGTAGAAGTTACATGTAGATTGTCTCCAAAGTAGAATAAAGTGTTGGGTTGAACCTTTACTTTGGCAGTTCCTGATACATAGGTCTCTTGTGCATTGGATAACCCGAAAGCTATTCCCATACACATGGTTAATAAGAAGTAATTCGTACTTTTCATATGATTAATTTAGGGTTGGTTTTATTCATATTAAAATTTCACCTAAGTAAAATTTGCTACAAATATAGGCAAATTTTCCATTTTTAAAATCTATTTAACCTATTTTTCGTACTTTCTTAACCTCATTACTGATTTTCACCTGATTCTCAATTTCTTCTCGCGTCAATGTAAATTTTTCAGGAAGTTCGTCTATGCCATACATTAAATCTGTGAAAATTTCTTCTGTGACTGAACGTAAACCTCTGGCCCCTAATCCCAATTCATCTGCCTTTTCTACTATATAGTCCAGAGCGTCTTCCTTAACGATTAATTCGATTCCATCCAGCTCAAACAGCCTTTCGTATTGTTTGATCAAAGCATTTTTGGGCTTTGTCAAAATTTGCTTCATCGCTTTTCGATCAAGGGGAATGAGATTGGCTATAATAGGCAGACGACCTATTAATTCCGGAATCAATCCAAAGGATTTTAAATCCATGGCATTGACTTCTTTTAGTAAGTCTTGCGAATATTTAGCATCATCTTCATTTTTAAATCCTATAACGTGGGTATTGAGACGGTTGGCGATGTGTCGTTCTATTCCGGAAAATGCACCACCTGCTATAAACAGTATGTCTTTGGTGTTTACTTCCACAAATTTCTGATCGGGATGTTTTCTGCCTCCTTTTGGTGGGACGTTGACTACCGTTCCTTCCAGGATTTTCAACATCGCTTGTTGAACTCCTTCTCCCGAAACGTCTCTTGTTATAGACGGATTATCACTCTTGCGTGCTATTTTATCGATTTCGTCTATAAATACGATGCCTTGTTCCGCCAAATCCACATTGTAATTGGCATCTTGTAAAAGTCTTGTCAAAATGCTTTCAACATCCTCGCCCACATATCCGGCTTCTGTTAAAACCGTAGCATCTACTATGGCAAACGGTACATTTAACATACGGGCTATCGATTTGGCCAATAATGTCTTTCCACTTCCGGTTTCTCCCACCAAAATAACATTGGATTTATCGATTTCCACTTCATTTTCATCACGTGTCGGATTTAAAATCCGTTTGTAATGATTGAATACCGCAACGGATAAAATCTTTTTGGCATGATCCTGCCCTATGATATAATCATCCAGAAATTTCTTGATTTCTTTGGGAGATTTCAGCGGCAAAGGATTGATTAACTTGCTCTTATTTTTAAATGAAACCTCCTCCATCACTATTCCGTGAGCCTGCTCTATACACTGATCACAAATATGTCCGTCAATTCCCGCAACCAGCAAATTAACTTCGCTCTTTCCTCTCCCACAAAATGAACATTTATTCTCTTCCAATTTGAAATAAATTTAATTTCACAAAGGTACGAATAAAAATATTTTTATCTCTAGTCTAAATAGGGATAAACTTCTGTTGAATCCGCTTGGGAATTAATTTTATTATCTCTTTGTCATTTAGTAAAAAACCATACAGCAGCATCACAATGAGCTCAAACTTCCACAATTCAAATTGGATTAACATCAAAATATGAATGAAAACCGACAGTAGAATGGCTATGCCTCTCGTTTTTTTCCAAATCACCATTGGAACAAATGTCAATTGTTGAATTATGATAAAATAATTGAGCGATTTTGCGAGAAATTCGTTTGAAAGCAGTGAGTGCCAAATGCTTTCCTGAAATCCGGGATACTGTGAAAAACTGTAAAAGACGGCGATTCCCTGCTGCCAGTCTTTGTCCAAAATTTTGAAATAAGCATTGTTTAAATAAATCAGGAAAACATGCAAAATGATCGACCAAACAGCCAATTTGGAAACAAATGGATATGACCCTTTTGATCGATTGATGGTGAAATATCGAAAACTATCAGCAAAAACAAAATACAACAAACTGAATCTCAATATGGTATCTCCCCAAGTCATCAAGGGAAGTGTCAATTGCATCATCAAATAATGAAAAACAAAAACCAAAAAACTGCTGATGTTTTTTCCGATTCCAAAAATAAAAAGAACCAAAACCAAAGCATAAACTAATAAAAATAAAGCGGAATGTTCCGCCAATTGAGCCATAAAACCGCTTTGCGGTAAAAAAGCATTGAATTCGGAATGAAATAGAATATCAGTTGTAGGAATAAATGAAATTAAATCTGCCAACAAAACCAATCCGATCAAAATCCTGAAAATAGAAGGATAAATCCTGCGCTCTGCTGTCCAAAATTCTTTCATGGCTTTATGATGATTAATGAAGTTTGGAAGAATGTTTTTTCACCAATTTTATAGGTGAAGTCAGCATTGTAATCAGGTGAAAAAGGAAGAACCATCGGTTTACGCATGACGGAAATGGAAACACTATCGGCTTTGATTTCAGGATTTTCGAGCAAATAGAGTTGCGGGAATTTTTTCAGATTTTCTACAATTGGGATTAATTCCCGGTTGGTATGGACTTGTTTCTCAAAATCATTTTCTTTTTGTTTGTACAATTCAGCGTACAAAGATTTCTGGTAATGATAATCCAACTTTTTAATCAATCCTCCAAACAGTCGTTCTTTTACAAAATTTGATTTTTTAAAAACAAAGGATTTTTCGTTTTGCTTTTCTATATAATCCGAAATGCAGAACTTCTCCTTCAGTTTTTCATCTGAATAAAATTCGTAATAAACGTCATAATTGGTATTGGTAACCGGCGCAAACATCCGGTAACCGGTCGGAATGCTCTCCCGGAATTGGCTTTTAAAATTGTTTCCGGCAAAAAAGGTTACTCCGTACACCACTGCCCAATAAAGCAGAAAAAGTGTAAAAAGTAACCTTTCCGGTTTCATTTTAAAAAATAATTATGTTCTGGGTACTAAGACTTCGTCCACCATTCCATAATCTTTCGCTTCCGCAGACGTCATCCAATAATCACGTTCACCATCTTTTTGAATTCTTTCAAATGTTTGTCCGGAATGATGTGCAATGATGTTGTACAATTCGTCTTTCAACATCAAAATCTGTTTCAAAGTGATTTCCATGTCCGTCGCTTGTCCTTGAGCACCACCCAAAGGCTGATGAATCATCACTCTTGAATGTTTCAATGCAGAACGCTTTCCTTTGGCTCCCGCACAAAGAAGAACTGCGCCCATGGAAGCCGCCATTCCTGTACAAATCGTTGCCACATCAGGTTTTACGATTTGCATCGTATCATAAATCCCCAAGCCGGCATAAACACCTCCACCCGGAGAATTGATGTAAATCTGAATGTCTTTTGAAGCATCTACACTTTCCAAAAACAATAATTGCGCCTGTATGATGTTGGCAATTTCATCGTTAATTCCCGTACCCAGAAAGATGATTCTGTCCATCATCAATCGGGAAAAAACGTCCATCTGAGCAACGTTCAGTTTACGTTCCTCCACTATGTACGGCGTCATGCTTTCCACATAACTGTCCACATGAAGGCTGCTGATGTTCTGATGTCCCGTTGCGTATTTTTTAAATTCTTTTCCTAAATCCATAATTCGTATTTGTTACAATAATAGTAAACATTTCAAAAATAATACAAATCTTATTTTACTGACGAATTGTCTAATTTTGATCAATGAGCATGGTCATGGTTGTGGTCATGGTCATGGTCATGGTTGTGATCATGATGATGGTTTTTATTTTTTTCTTCCATCAACTTTACAAACTCATCAAATGTAACTTTTTTCTCTTTTAGTTTGGCATTATCTTTAAAAGTCTGCATCATTTTATCGGCAAACACCTGATCGGCCATGCGTTGGAATTCCTGTTGGTTTTGAAGTGATCCCTGAACGATTCTTTCCAAATCCTCTTCCGGCATATTGGACTGACCGTACATCGCCAATTGTTCTTTGATGATGTTGCGCATCGCAGCTTCCACGTCTGCAAATTCCACTTTCAGATCATAGGCTTCTGCCAACTTGGATTCGATCAATTGGTAACGCAATCCGCTTTCTTCTTTTTTCAATTGCTCTACAGCATGTTCAACAGAATCGATTTTATCGTTCGAGAAATGCAACCAACGGGACAAAAAGTCAGTCGGCAGGTCAAATTTTGTTTCTTTGATCAATTCTTCCACCACATCGTTCATCATCTGCTTGTCAGTTTCACGGATATACATTTTTTCCGCTTCCTCTTTTATTTTCTGACGAAATTCTTTCTCGTTGTTTACAGCACCTTCGCCATAAACTTTATCAAACAATGATTGATCGACAGCAGATGGCTCCATCGCTGTGATTTCAAGTATCTCAAACTGTAATTGTCCGTCAAATTCAGCTGCTTTTTCAGGAGTCCAGCTTAAAATCTGTTCTAAATTGACAGAATCTTCACTGATTTCTTTTGCCTTTACAACTATAACGTCTCCAACTTTTTTCCCGATGAATTTCTTTGGTTTTGCCAGTTCATCTACAAAAAGATAGGATTCTTTTTCGCTTCCTTCCACTTCATTTTTATCGGCATCCAATTCTTTCATCAACACTTTTACGTTGGCTCCTTCCTCCACTTTTTCAAGGGTTTTCATCGTTCCGAAACGCTTCGCGAAATTGTCCACATACTTTTGGATTTCTTCGTCGTTTACTTCTATTTTGTATGTTTCCGTTTTGATTTTGTTTAAATCTACTTTAAAATCAGGTGCAAGCCCCAGTTCAAATTCAAAATTTAATGTGTCGGCATCCCAATCCAAATCGTCCTGAGTTTTTGGAAGCGGGTTTCCAAGTATGGAAATTTTTTCTTTTTGAATATAATCGTTGATTCCTGCTTGTAATAATTGGTTGACTTCGTCAAAGATGATGCTTTTCTCAAACTGCTTTTTCACAAAGCTCATTGGCACCTGCCCTTTTCTGAATCCTTTTATGGTAGCGTTTTTACGGTAATTGTTCAACGCTTTGTCCACTTTTTCTTTATAATCGTTTTTTTCAATTGTAACGGTAAGTACAGCATTTAAATCGTCGATACTGTTTTGGGTAATGTTCATCTGTCTTAAAAATTTTGGTTTGCAAAGGTAAGGATTTTAATGGATTGTAGACATTAGAATTTTGACATTAGATTTTGAGAAAGAAACGTTTATATTTAAAATAAAATAATCCCGAAAAGTTCACCATAAAGAATTCCATTTTATAATCTATCTTGCATTTTTAACCAGATGCCTAATCTTTTCATTTTTAATTTCTAATTTTCAAAAATGTCCGACCGTTACGAAGAAATAACCGAAAATTATCTGAAGTTCATCGAAAACCATGTTTGCGAAGTTGTTTCAGGAAAGAAACAGGATTTTATGGAACTCAATGAAATTGCTTCCGAATTGGCGCTTTCCCATAAACACCTCATCGATGTTTTAAAACAAACAAAAGGCAATCATCCCTGCCATTTTTACGATGCCGAAATCATTAAGCAAGCCAAAAATATGTTGAGATCATCCGATAAATCTATTGCCGAAATCGCGAGAATATTCACGTATGACCCTTCGAATTTCTCCAAATTCTTCAAAAAATGGACAGGAGAGACACCGGGTAACTTTAGAAGAAAAACAGCAAACCAATAGTTGATAAAATGAGTTTATCAGATTATACTATCCTGCTTTCTGTCATTTTTAAACATCTATACCAAAAATATTTTTTTCCACTTCGTTACTGTATTCCGGCTCAGTTTAAAATGATTTGCCAATTGACTATTATTCAACCGATACTTTTTCTGATAATCAAGAATAAACAAAATATCACTTTTGCTGTATGCCCTGTATTTTTGATTATATCCCGGGCTGTTTTTATCTGAACTCTTAAAAATCTTATTGTTCAGTTCTATAACATCCAGTACCGTGATTCTTTCCTTCCTGAGGATCGGTCTGCATATTTTCTTTTTATGAGGGAATTTCAGATCAAGTATATCGGAATATATCCTTGCATAGTCGGGTGTGGAATCCATTTCTTTCATTTATAAATAATTTTTCTGCAATAGAATTTTGTCAACAATATTTTGATCATTAAATCTTATATACAAAGCAGTTCCTTTACGGTTACACCAGGTTTTGTTTATGATATAAACCAAAATATTTCCACAGGAATCAGGCAAATAACTCCTCCCGTAAAGTGACAACACCTCATTTTTCGTCATGCCCGGAAGTTTCTTATGATTTATCGTATTCATTTAATTTTCATCTGTCCCTGTTTATTTATTTTTTAATTGTCAGATGGAATTCGCCATGGAACATTTTCGATTGACATCAACTTAATTGTTATGGCTCATTTCATACTTGCTGATCCATTTATAAAGGGTTGTCTTAGGTATTTTATATTCTTCTATAACCTGGAGCTTTGTCATCTCTTTATTACGTATTCTTTCGAGGATAAAATCAATTAATTCTCTTGTGTATATATTCTTCTTGAATACCGGAAGCCGGGTTTTCCCCTTTTCTTTATCTCCCGTGCTAATCACTGACAGAGGTGCATATAATATGAGATGTTGTGAATACAACCTGAAAAAATCATATTCCAGCAGCTTACTCCAGCGTAATAATGTTTCGCTGTCAAGACTCTTTGACTTATACATTAATTCCAGTTCTTCCTCCTTGCTATTCAAAAACTTACAGATGCGGGATGTATCTATGGAAAGCTCATCTGCTCTTTTCTTAATTAATTCACCTAAATGGATTTCTTTTAGATTTATTTTCATGGATAATTTATAAAGCTTCAAATCAATACAAAGAAAATATGGCTCTTTCCCGTATCCAAACAGTAGTTGTAATGATAACGGATTATCTATTATTAAAACAGCCAGGGATTTTCAAACAAATAACCTATACTGAATCCTGAACAGGACAAATTCAGATCATAGAAAATTAAACAAAGGGAAAACAAGAATTACGGATTCTATAACCTATTAAAAATGCGGGATACAAAAACATCCCGCATTTTAGGAGTTATATTACTCAAAGTGTATATTTTACTGCTCTACGATCGTAAGCGCATTATACACTCCGCTGCCTGAAACATTGAAAGTGCTCATATCAGTATCGTTAAATCTTGTGGATATCCACGAAAAAGGTCTCAACTTATCTCCTTGGTTCAAATAAACACTTACCGTACAGGCGGTACCTACAGGTTGTGTATTGGCACCTGAATTGGAGGCGTAGCTATTGTTTGTTTTTACTCTTTGAATAATAACATTGGCAGGATTTCTTACTTCCCAGATCGCTTCCGTTTGAACATTGGCACCTGCCTCTACCACCTGGTTTGCAAGGGCATAGGTAAAAGTAGCAAAATACACACCGGCTCTTGGTGCTGTAAACTCGCCAGTAACAGGGTTGAAATTATTAATACCAGTTGTTTCGCCGGAATCGGAGTCTAATTTTTCTACCCAATTCGTAAGATAAGAAGAACGGCGTTGCATCAAACCTGTTTTCGGGCCGGAATCCGGTCCTTCAAATACCTCCGTATTCTGCGTTGTTTTATTTGCCATCACCACGATACGGGGTTTCCCGTAAGGGAAAAAGCTAACCCAGTTTGTACCGTCGGAGAATTCCAGGTATCCCTTCACTCCGATAGCAGGGCTATTAACATACCGCACTGCACCTGCACCTGCTTCAACCGCGGTTTTATCGGTGTTTCCTATTGCTACAGAGCCGTTACTACCGCTGCGTAAGTCTAATGCTACTTTTGGATCAGCAACCAGCACGCCAACTTTTCCATCATCATCTATCACTACATTTCCTGCAGCGGTAACAATTTCCGCAGCGTTTGCGGGGTCATAAGTACCCACTCCCATTTGAGCATTGGCATGTGCCGCAAACAATACCATCGGTATAAAAGTACACGCCAAGCTTCTTATTTTATTTTGTAATATTCTCATTGTCATACTTTTTACAATTCACTGATGCTTATATTATTAAATGTCCCGTTATCCAAAGTGCTTCTTGAGCTACCTAAGGTATGCCTCACTTTAAACCTGATTTGCTTACCTGCTTCAAGCTGAAAAATAGCATTGCAGTTGCCGCTTACAAAATTGTTTATTGTACTCGCCTGAAATGCGGGATAAGAATTGATCGTTCGGTAAACCGGGATATTATTTGTGGTTTGATCGCTTTCTATAATGGTTTCAATGTAACTGCTGTTGGCTATGCTACCACTCGCCAATGTAATATTGAAAGAGACCAGGTAAAACCCGTCACGAGGCGCGGTAAAAATATCACCATCAAAATACCCCCCGATATTCACACTCGCATTCCACCCTGTTATGTAGGTTTCAGTATCGTTAGCAATACTCTGAGAGGAACTTTTTGTGGCATTTACAAGCGCTTTGTCAGGTGCTGTCAGCGGTAAGGCAATCCATTTTTCACCATCGGAATAATCCAGATACCCGCCCGTGTTATAACGTATGGCTCCGCCACCGGCTGCGGCGGCAGTTTGCCCTGCATTTTGTCCTACTCCGATAATTCCTTTCTGATCCGCTGAACGGAGATCTACTTTGGTCACAGGATTTAAAACTCCGACTCCCAGCTTACCTGCCGATGTTACCACAACATCATTCTGCAGCTGCGTTGCGGTAGGAGCCGCGGCATTATCATCCGCGGCATCTATATGCAGGGCATGTGCAGGATCCAGGGTCAAAACACCTGTTTGCGCTGTCAGCTTACCTGAAGAAAAAACCAGAATACAAGCCAGCATCTTAAAAATTAAATTTACTTTCTTTTGCATAATCTGCTTTTTTAATGTTCTATAATGGTTAAATTATTAAACCCGTCATGAGGGTTTGCCGGGTCTGTTGGATCAGTGGTTACCCTTAATCCGATATTACCTCCTGTTAACGTGTGCAGCAATCTGGTCACTACGACATCTCCCTGGTTTAAGGTTAATGTAACGGTACTTGAGCCACCCGCTTGCGTATCCTTCGTTCTGAATCCCACAGGACCGTCTTCCGTTTCATTATTCATCGAGTGGCCAAATGTTTTGTAGACACTCGCCAAAACCGCAGGTGTCCCTGAAGTCCTGTAAAACTGCGATTCTACCCGGGAACCATCATTAATAACCGTACCCAACAGGTTAAAAGTTAATAAAAACGTATAGGTCCCTGTACGGGGCGCCATAAATTCACCAGAGATCGGATCAAAACTACTGCTCATATCACGATCTTCGTACCAGTTGGCTATGGTAGTAGCAGAGGTTCCTATATTTTGCCCTGAAATTTTACGTGCCACTACTACCGCTTTTTGCGGAGCCACATATACTTTATTCCAAACAACGCCGTCCGATACTTCTATTTTCGGGCCTGCCGGCACACTGGTTACATCATAGCGTACGGCTCCCTCTTCGGCAGCGGCAGCAGTCATCGTCGTAGTCCCCAGACCCAAAGCATTTTCCGTACCTGCCGACCGCATATCCAGCTTTACCGCCGGGTTGAGAACACCAACTCCCATAAAACCGGAATTGGTCACAATCACATCATTGGCAGCCTGTCCTGCGGTAACGGTTGCGGCATTGTCTTTTGCGCCGTCTATATGCAGGGGTCCCTGTGGGTTCCGTGTGCCTACACCAGTCTGGGCATATCCCCAACCGGTCAGCATAACCACCGGCAAGACCACCAGTAATCTTATATTAATTTTATCCATTGCCTGAAAGAATTTAAATTATTTATTGTTATTTTCTTTCAAAAGCAATGCTTCCAGGTTCTCTAAACGGGATCTCATATCCTGAATTTCCGCTTCCTGTTTTTCGATCAGATTTTGCTGCTCTATGGTATGCAGGTACAATTCTTCTATCTTTTCCAATTGTTGAATAGATAATTCTGACAAGTTAACGGTATAACCATTGTCTGTTTTCAAAATATCTTTGATAGAAGTCACGCCCGGTAAATGCTTGTTTTCTTTGATGTAAGCCGCTGTTTCTTCCAATGATTTGAACTTGTAATCTTCATTGATGGTAGATGAACCATCAAAATAATCTTGAAAAACATAATCTGCATATTTACTTGCGTTCGTATAGAATGCTCCCGTAGTTGCTACGTCACCGGTAACCGATAATTTCGGAGTGATGGTAGAACCGTTGGATGTAAATGGCGCAATAGGATCCTGTGAACCTATCGAAACATTACCTGTCTGGTAAATATTCTGCGTATTGGAAGTAGCGGGGTTGGTTGTTCCCTGGATTCTCCACGGCTCCGGTGCAAGGTCTGAAACGTTTTGCCACGAAAGCTGTGCTCCCGTAGTTAGTGTAGGTAAAGCACCATCGGTTACCAACACCTGGCCCGCTGTACCATTGTTTTGCGGGAAGGTATAATTGCCTGACGGAGACATAATACCTCCATATTTAAGGGTTACTCCATTTGTTTTATCGACATGCAGTCTGGTTGCTGTGATTGCTGCAGTGTTTTCGCTAAGCAATACCACCTTTTCATTTCCATCAGTTGCGCCATTACTTCCTACGATGACCGCATTTGTTACAGTGGGATTGCCTGTTCTCATTTCTGCTCTTGATCCGGGTCCGGGAGTAACATTAGCGCCCACGCTTGCTGTTCCTTCGGCTCCTTTCGCCTCTATTGTAGTCCCGCTACCAGTAGAACCAGAGTATGAAGATAATAAGCCATAATTATTAGCAGCCAATACGTCTGTGTTATCAGCAGAACCCATTAAATTTATAGGTATTCCAAAAAAATCGGTATTATTGGTTTCTAAAATACTGTATGTGCCTGCGTTATTCACAACTGACTTTACATCCCCTTTTACCTCGAATTGCTTCCCGGATACCGCATCAGCATCTGTAAAACCTACGGCTACTTTTCCCTGCTGGTAAATGTTTTGGTTATTGGCTGTTGCCTGAGTGGTGGTATTCTGCACATACCAGGGTTCAGTGCCGGGAGCTCCTGCCCCGCTTCCGAATTTTACCCAAACAGCACCGTCAAAGTAGTAATAACCTTCTTCCGTTACATTAACGGTTTTTCCTGCCGGGGCAGAATCCGCCGCTGTTGCGTAAATTACAGCTCCGGTCTGGTCGGGAGCGTTATAAAGCGCGTTCTTCACTCTCAGCTCATCACCTGTCAGGCGAGGCGCGATGAAACCGTCCGTTTTGGTCAGGTCTGCTGGTGAGGACACTACGTCCAATGTAGCTTTGGGCTCTTCGGTATTGATTCCCACCTGAGCCATTGTCAATGATACTCCTAAAAGAGCAATACTTACTAATGTTTTTTTCATTTTTTTGTTGTTATGTTTATGGTTAATTGGTTTTTGCATTTATTAATAAATGCAGATTAGCTTTCGCTAATCTGCACTCATCAACCTTATTTTACTTCCAGAAGCTCCAGTTTGATCCGTCATACACAGCCAGTGTATCACTCGCCGTATCATATACGATTGTCCCTGCAATTGGGGTTTGAATAGAGGTATGGGGATTGGCTACCTTAGGCAATACGAGTGCCTGTGTGGTTGACTCCAATACCAGGATTCCCGGTTTGGTTATACTTTCCGCCCCTATGACCACTCCTTCTCCCAAGTCCTCTGTTCCTTCATTTGACCAGCCGTGCGGCACAAATGAATCCGGGTGTGATTCCTCGTAGGTATCCGTAAGATTTACCCACTGCGCCCCGTCATAAT
Source organism: Moheibacter lacus (assembly GCA_040392505.1). GTDB lineage: Bacteria > Bacteroidota > Bacteroidia > Flavobacteriales > Weeksellaceae > Moheibacter > Moheibacter lacus_A. The sequence continues at coordinate 23,694 of JBEBVY010000010.1, forward strand.
ACTGTACTGCTCCCACTGTTGTATTGGCAATGAACGTTCCTCCCACTGCTCCCGGAGCAGATGTTACTGAAGGCAGTATGATTCCTTTGGGCTCCGATCCGAATTCCAGTAAAACACTGCTGTTGGTCGGTACAGGGTTAGCTTCTTCCGTGATAATGACCTGTCCGTATGACAGACAGCCCATTGCTGCTAAAACTATTGTTATAATTATTTTATTACTCACCCTCATCTTTATTTGATTTTTGTGTTCGTGAATCTGTGATTTCATTTTGTTTTTGTTTTTAAACCTCACAGGTTTCCCTTCGACTCTCAGGACAAGTTCACCTGTGAGGTTTGTTTTACTTAATTCTTTACTCGTTACATCCTCGTTTGATACAAACCCATCCGGTACGGGTAGGACTGTTGGTTGGGGCATTTGCACCTTCACCTCTGTACAGTTTCACACATCCTTCATCCGTATCGTACACCAGCATTCCCTCTACAGGGTCTAATGCCTCTATCTGTGAAGTCGTCATATGAGTAATGACCATACCTTTTTCCGCGCCATCCAGCACTAAGTAACCGTTCGGAACATCTTTAGGCCAACCGGCCATGCCCGGTGCCGAACCTTTAGTAGTGATTCCCACCGATGAAAGCAACGGAGATCCTCCTGCTCCCGGTTTGGTACAGACATCACAGATTACCGGTGTAGTGCCGTCTCCCGGTTCCTGGTCTACATCGCTTGTGACAACGTAAGCGCCATATACAGAGAAAGGATGATCCAGCAACTGACCTATGCTCTGAACGGAAAACTGAATTTCATTAAACGGCAGAGTTGTTACAAAGCCGGGAGTATAAACATCGTCTTCCGTACCCCACCATTGCACTAAAAGTGTAAAATCCATCAGAGATGTATCCGAAATGGATTCCTGTTCCTCCCCGTTCAGATAAGTAGTTATTGTAATTCCGGTAAATACCCCTGCCGCCAACGGCCATTGATCCTTGTCGATTGTATATCCGGCATAAGTTCCCGGAGGGAAAACAACTCCCGGAGCCGCTACGGAAATAGAGGCCGAACCAACGGCATTAGAAGGAAAATGGATTTTCGCGAAATCCGCAGGATTTTCACTCACTACATTCCATACATTATCAATCCCGAACCCGGCAGATCCGGCTCCTTCGTACCCTGTACGGGCAAAATCAACCACTGCAGGTATGGCTCCGTCTTCATCCGAATCGACCAATACATAGCTTCCGTCACACTGTAATTCAAATACACCACAGTCTTCCGTATTAAAGTTTCTGCCGAGAACATCATAAATCCTCAGTTCTCCAAGTGTGGCCCCGGCAAGTCTTCGAATGCGGAGACGCACTTCATCAAATTCCGAATAACCGACTGTTCCTACGTGCATACGTTTCCAGCCTCCCGTAATGATATCGGAGCTCACTCCTGCTCCATACTGCGTCCCGGAGTTATCCCCTTCCGGCAATACAACCCCGTCTTTCAGGAGCTCTATCTTCATTTCATAGAAACCATTTACATCAAACCAGGTCTGTGTTCCGAAGTCAAATCCTATATACGTATTTGCGGGGTAATAAACTTTGTTTCCATCTTCATCATAAGCGCCGTTCGCAACACTGAACCCAACTTCCGCTGCAAAGGAAGCTGATAATTGTATTTCCGCATACGTATTCTCATCACCGTCTATTGCGTTCTGTGAATTAGAAATAGAACTGTTTCCATCCGCAACTGCATAAATTCCGGTATTCCGGCCGTTTATGTAAACAGGATGTTCCGGATTGCCTATCCGTTCTATCTCCTCACAGGTAATATCCTGTTCACAGAAACGCTGGATAACAGCAGAATAAATTTCCAGCACGCCCCAATCCACACTTGCATTTTTGTTAATTGTAAGCTTAACACCGCTAAATTCAACAGGAGCTGCGTACCCAATTACCTGGCGCGCATCTGTTCCGCTAAGGATAGACGAATGCGCTCCGAAGAAGCTTGAATTCATTACTTCACTGTGTATTTCATTTCCTTCATCATCAAGCAGGGAGACCGTTATGGTGCTTCCGAAAAGTTCCCCGGAAACAATCGTAGGGAAAGCAACATCAAAGCCGGCAAAAGTACCGACAGGATACAGATCCGTTCCCGATTTACTTCCGTCCTGAACAGCTACTGAAGCAGTGGTTGAGGCTCCAATTGTGGTATGCAAAATAGCGGGATTACCTGTATCGGAAACAATGTTATCCAAATTTTCAAAATAGGTGTTCCCTGTCCCCACACCGATTATTCCGGTATTTTTCCCGTCTATAAATACAGGAAAATCCGGACGTTTAAGATTCGTAAGCTCATTACACTCTGTGAGCGCTTCAAAATCCGTAGGGCAATAAGTTTCTATAACTGCACGGTAAACTTTTGTGCTTGCCAGTGCCGTGGCGCTTCCTATTTTTTCTACCGTAATCCTTACTTCATCAAAAGCTCCATTTGATTTGAACCCAATGATATGCCTGCCTTGGTTGGGCGTAAAGAAATCCACTCCCAGGAAGTCCTGCGTATTATAAGTCTCTACCAAATTCCCGTCTGAGAATGTACTGATAATATAATTTTTACTAAAGCTCGCATCTGCCCAGTTGTCTTCTTCGATTTCAAAACCGGCAAAAGTTCCTGCCGGATATCCCCCTGTTTGTTCAGAGATAACCGAAATACCATAATTGGAATACAGCGCAGCACCTGCACCTTCTCCGATCGTTGCATAATTATTCAGATCACTGTCTATAACCCTATGTACGTTGTCAATCCCTGGATTTCCTAAGGTAAGATTAAGCAAACTTGTACCAATGGCTTTTGCATAAACAGGATGGTTTTCCGCTCCTTCCTGTTCTCCCGAAATGAGAGTTGTCTGCTCGTTACAGGTAATTTCCGCATCACAAAAACGCTGGATAATAGGGTAATGAGCTTCAAGGAAACCACCTGCTACAGTTAAATTGGCCTGAATTTCATATTCAATTGCGTCAAACGCAAACGGAGATACTGCACCTACAACCAAAAACTCACCCGAAGCTGAGGCACTCAAATATTCATCGTTAATCACGTCAGCACCTACTTGAGAACCATTTCTATAGAATCTAAGTATTTTTCTCAAATTAAGACCTGCATGTGCAGCAGTCAGTTGGTAAACCGCTCCTCCAAAAGTACCCGCAGGATAAACTACCGCATTGTCCGTTAATCTACCGGTATACGTTGATTGACCAAAGCTAATAAAAGGGATTATACCATGAGTGTCAGGATGTTCATCTTCCAAATTAGGCAAAAATCCCGGCCAGGACCCTGCATCAATAATAACCGGTAAAGGTGTTAGGATAATTGCTGAGCCCGAACCTGTCAATCCCAATCCCGTAAGCGGAATCTGGGCATTACAGGTAGCTTCCTTATCGCCAACAGTGTCAAAACCGCCACCAAAACGGGTATAACGTTGCAAATAAACCTGTTTTATTCTTTGATCAATTGATGGATTTATACCCGCCAGTATATCGGAAGCCAGCTGAACCCTAACCTCATCAAATTCCTCATGAACATAAAAACCCACATTTGAATCCCCCACCAGAGACCAGTCAAATTCTCTGCTGTCTACCAGCACATTATCCTTATAGACCGACAAATAGATTTTGTTAGTTCCAAAAGGATTCAGAGTCGTGCCAATTCCTCCAAGCTGTCTTGAAACCACAGTTCCTACCCGGTACCCTGTAAAAGGCTTGGTTCGGTAAGTTTCTCCGTTACTTACCGAAACGACAGTAGTAGTCTTTAATCCCGTACCGCCAGAATTATGGTTCGCAAAATTTCCGGTGTCGGAATCTACAATGTTTCCGAGACCCGTCCATCCGGAAGGAGCGGTTGCCGCAACTCCGGTAAATCCGGTAGGACCGCCATTTACCCAGGGTACCTGCTCATTATTATTAGCAGGTATTACTTTGTTATCCTGCGCAAACACCAGTATGTTTCCCGAAAGAAATGCAAATAAAAAGCTTATTATAAAAACTTTCTCTTGCTTTAGTTTTTGTAAAGATTTTATCATTTTTTTGTTTTATATTTTCTATATATCTTTTTATAAATCAAACTTCTATATCAGAATACCGGAGTCCGTTTTTTTCTGTTTTTAACTGCTATTATCCATTTTTTACAGGGTAATCCTTTAACAGCACCATTGACAAAAAATAAGGGTGGAATACAGAATAGAGTGAACAGATCATTTATTTTAAAAAGCAGGACTATCTAAGCTGAAGCCCTGCTCCTAACTTAAAATAACAACCCGGTTCTCACGGGTTTCTAACTAACACACTATCTTATAAATTATACGAAGGAGGCGGACGTGTAGTAAAATTTGTCCTATAGCCTGATTCTATTAAATCAATAAAAGATGAAAAAACGGAAATACTGCTATCATCACGATCTGAAACTCTGGAAATTCCGGAAAAAAGAGCTTCTGTCGCATCTGTTTTTTGTCTCTTTAAAACAAGAGGCAAAACTGCGTTTTGCATTTTAACGACAGAAGAGAAGCTCCCGGAAGGAATGGAAACAGGAACAATTTTGAAAGAATCCGGCTTCTTATCTGTTACCTCCTTGGGATTCTTAGAAGATTTTTTAACGGGATTTTCCTTTTTCGCAAGCACCTGCCTGTTTTCATGCCCGGCTTTGGGCTTCGGTTCCGGTTTTATATAGGAAATTTCATTTGAAATAGTTTGCTCAAAGCCGTATATCTTTGTTCCTTCAACCACATAGATCTTTGATGTTTCTTTTTGTTCAATCACTGTATGAACCAATGATGAATCCGGTTTCGAAACAATCACATCACTATTTAATGTAATTTTGGTATCCCCAATTACATGGAACTGGGAAAAAAGTACAGACGGAAAAAAAAAAAGACATAGCCGCCACTTACCCGATAACTTGCGGGGAAAAATGGAGTAAAAATATCTTCTTATGATGTTCATGTCAATACAAAAAATTTCAGGAAAGGCTGTTGTATGGGAGCATTAAACGCTCTGCTATCCACAAATGTGTTAGAATAGCAGAGCGAATTAATACTAAGGTTGGTTAATTTTTTAGGTTGTTTTAAATAAATTCTTGAATTAAAACTTCGAATATTTTTACAAAGGAAATAAGAATAACCTATGATTACAAAGATTGTATGTGAGCTTATTCGGATTGTATTTCATCAAAAATAAAAATACAATACCCGAACTATATCCTATTGTCACATGAAGTCTACAATTGTTAAAAAAAGAAAATAACATACAACATATCAGTACTTTAATAATGTTTATATTTGTAATTATTTCGGATAGTATAACTAATACACTATTTTGAAAAGCACAAATCCCTACTTAAACCTTTTTCTTTGCAGTCTAACCAATAACGACTTGAAATGAAAAAGCTAACTTTACTACTACTCTGTATGAGTTTCGGATTTACCTACCCACAGTTCAATGAACATTTCCTTACCCAACAACAAATTGACGATAAAATAGAAGAAGCGAAGTCAGCTTCTGTCGAACACCCGAAAAAGACAATAGTGCTTCTTGAAGATATCTATACGGAGGCAAAAAAGACCGGATATAAAAAAGCAATGCTGAAAAGCCTTGTTTTCAGAATGATGTTGTACTATGACACAGGGAGTTCCAAAAAGATCATAAGCTTTAGTGAAGAAGCAGAGAAAATAGCCGGGGAGCTCAATGATATTGAATCGTTGTGCCACATTCACCGGCTCAAAGGACAGGCATATGACCAACTCGCCTTTTTTGACAAAAGCCGGAAAGAATTGCAAAAGTCCCTGGTTCTATCCGAAAAAATATCCTCCGATAATTCGAAATACTATAGCCAGGCTCTTATATACCAAAGTATGGGAGTCCTGACAGCCCATACCACAAACAATTCTGTAGATTCCGTTATGTATTATCATAAAAAAGTTATGGATGCAACAAATAAAATTAATGACGACAAAGACTATATAAATAAGAAATACAATCAACTCGCTTTTAATTACATAAATATGGCAATGATGAATGCTGCCTTAAACAACTTCCAGGTATCAGAGGATCATTTGAAGGAAGCATTGGATATTTACAGGAACAAAGAACAATTTATAAATAAAAGAACCGGAATCCTGATTTTTAATGAATTTGCATGGCTTTACTATACCCAAAAAAGATATGATAAAGCAATAGAATATGCCATCCGGGCAGAAACCATGGAAAAGCAGACAGGACTCCCCTACATCCGAAGAGACATCTATGAGGTTCTCTTCAAATCTTACGTAGAAGCGGGAAATAAAACGAATGCCTCGAAATACACAAAGCTTTTCACTTCCCTGAATGACAGCATCGTAAATGCCGAAAAGATCGCTGTTGACATCCCTGCCGGGCATATCATAAAAGAGCAAAAAGAAGTTCACAAAAACAATATCTTTAAGGTGTTCATGATAGCAGGCGGTATTATTATCCTTACAATTGTTTCCGGATGGTTCCTTTGGAAAAATAAGCAAAGTATTCTACACAAAAGATATAAGGTTGCTATCGAAAACCTGAAAAATCCTGCTCAAAAAAAGTCAGCCTCCGTAACTGAAAAGAGCATTGTCATTACAGATGAAACGCTCAATGACCTCTTGCAAAAACTCAAAAAATTTGAAGAATCCCAAAAATTCCTGAGAAAGGATATGAATCTCACCTATCTGGCCAATTCACTCAATACCAATACCCGGTATCTTTCCGAGGTCATCAACCAGCACAAAGGAAAAAATTTCTACAATTACCTGAACGGGTTAAGAATACAATATATCACAGATTTGCTTTACAAAGAACCTAAATACAGAGAGTTCAAGGTCAGCTATCTTGCGGAAGTCTGCGGTTTTACATCAAGGGAAGTATTTTCCGTCATATTCAAAAAAGAAACGGGAATGACCCCTTCACATTTTATCAATAATCTTAGAAAGAAAGAATCCGAAATATAGCTTTTGATATTCATCAGTTTCTAAAAAGAATATCCGACTGTCTAACCGGAGGTTTTTGGTTTTAAATTCCTGAAAGAACAAATTTGTTATCAAATTATTAAAACATGAGAAAAATTTATTTACTAAGCTTGTCATTAGTATTGTTTACTTTTTCTTTTCTAAATGCCCAAACAACCAGCTTGAGGGTTTTAGACGGATTCGGTACAAGACTTTTTGACATCAATGATTCAGGAAACGGGTTACATCCCGGCGGATATTATGACTATACCACCAATACCAGTACTCCTATGGAACCTGAAGCTTATGCAACCAACCGCCTGAATAATGCGGGCGATGTAGCCGGTAAAATGCCTTTTCTTGCAGGTGACGGGTCAAATTTAGACCAACCTGCCTACAGAAAAAGCGGTGTATGGAATGCCATAGGCTATTTTCCGGGAGATGTACCGGGAAACAGCTGGTTCGGAGGCGCTAACGGTATTTCTGAAAACAGCAAATATGTAACCGGGCAAACGACATCCGTCGATGTGTTACACAGCTATCCCTTTATTTATGACACGGAAACCGGCACTTTGACAAAGCTGACGGGAGACAACCTTTGGGATCACGGAAGGGGAACGGCGGTCAATAACAGCGGAGCTATTTCCGGATGGGCGGACAGGGATGATATTTTCGGAACGGGAACTTTCCGCGTACCGGTTTGGTTTGAACCTGACGGAACTATGCACTATATAGATTTTGATGAGCCGGAATACGGGGAAGCCAATGATATCAATAATGCCGGGCAGGTAGTTGGGTATAAAGGCAGCACAGCATTCTTTTATGATACCACTACGGGAGAATACCTGTCGTTTGGAGAAACGGAAGATTATTCGGCTCCGGTATTTACTTCCATTTCAGAAAATGGGATAGCAATCGGTTATGCAGGAGGTTTAGGAGGCAGAGATGTTATCATTTACCATCAGGGACTTGCAAAACCTATTCTGTTGAAAGATTACCTGATCTCTCAAGGTGTCAATATTACAACTTTTGACGGTGCGCTCGGAACCGGGATGGGGATATCACCTGACGGGCATTTTATCTGCGGATTTGATAACGCAGCTCCGGTATTTTTCGCTGCCGGCTGGGTTGTTTATCTGGAAGAGGTTCCTACGGAACCCGGCTGTCTTGATGCTCCTTTCGGGCAATGGCCAACCGGAGCCGCATTTGTACCAATGTGTTCGGGAGAACCTGAAACCATCACTGCCAATGGATGGACGGGTGAATATTCATTGGTTCAGGTAACCGCCGGGAATCAGTATGTATTCTCCAGTTCTATTGAAACAGATTTTATTACCATCGGAAACGAAGACGGAACGGAAGTTCTGGCTTACGGAACGAACTCTGTCACATGGATTGCTTCATCCGACCAGATCGTAAGGTTCTATCTGCATTTGGATGAGGAATGTAACTCTATGGTGGGCGGTAGGTCAAGAATAGTTGCCTGCGGTGAAGCTCCCGGATGTGAATGGACTGTACATGTATTTGATTTCTTAGGTTTTGGTGATGAAGTGAGCTGGACACTGAAAAATGAGGAAGGAGTAATCTTACTTTCCGGCGGTAGTTACGGTGCAGGATATGATGATACCCAAACTGTTTTTGCGGAAGGGCCATTAGAGTTCTATATCGAATCCATGGGATTCTTTGGAGACAATACGCCAAGTTACACGGTGTCAAACGGAACCGAAATTCTTGCTTCCGGAAGTCTTTCTCCGACAATGCAGGAAGCCACGCATTCTGATCTGAATTGTGATGAGAGCGAAGAGCCGGAAGAAGGCTGTTTCGTAACGGGAACATTTGACCAGTGGCCTACTTCTACTTACACTCCTTCCTGTAGCGGAATTGTAGAAGTTATCACGACCGCTGGCTGGGCGGGTGAATATTCAAAAGTTCAGGTTACAGCAGGAACTGAATATATCTTCTCAAGCTCCGTAACTACTGACTTCATCACAATTGCGGATGAAGATGAAGAAATTGCTTTTGCTACAGGAACGGGCTCTGTTACCTGGACTTCTCCGATTGATCAGGTAATCCGTTTCTACACGCATTTGAATGAAGATTGTGAAATTGAGGAAGTATCGAGAACAAGAGCTGTACAATGTGGTGACATACCACCTCCACCGGCTAACGATGACTGTGCCGATGCCATAGCTCTTGCTTGTGGTGACAGCGACACTGGATCGACCCTTGGAGCTAATAACTCCGGAGGAAACCCTGCGGGTGATGTATTCTATAGCTTTACAGGAACAGGTTCTGAAGAATTGGTAACTGTTTCTTTGTGTGGTTCTTCTTATGATACTTATTTGAGAGTATTTACAGACTGTACATTATCTACCGAAATAGCATTCAATGATGATTCCTGCGGGCTTCAATCTGAATTGACCTTTACATCTGACGGAACTTCTACTTACTACATCATGGTGGAAGGATTCTCTTCAAATGTGGGTGATTTCGTGATTGATATCAGCTGTGCTGTTCCGCCGCCGCCGCCTGCAGATTGTGAAGATCATAAGGTGCTTGACAACGGTATGGAAAATGCATACTTCTTTACCAATAGCTTAGCAGTTGATATTCCGGTCGGTGATGATCCACTTACAGTGGAAGGTGCCTATATTACAGTGGCTGTTCCTATGGGATCCAACGCTAATTCATTCAGCTTCATTTTCTACGACAATAATTCAGGTGTTCCCGGAACCCAGGTAGAGGATGCTGCGGGTAATATCATCGGTTCAGAAGTTATCGGTCAGAATTTTGATCATGACTTCATCCGGTACAATGTGGACTTTGACGCAGTTGTTAATTTAAATGCAAACACTACTTACTGGATGCAGGTTCAGTCTGATGCTGTGGCCTGGGACTGGACATCTTCCATGAGTTCCATCATCGGTCAGACCGGTATGATAAATGACGGATCCGGATGGGCTACTGCTGACGGCGGAGAGTTTGTATATGCGTTATATTGTGAAGAAATGGGTACAGGAGATTTGAATTCATTCGACTTCGCTTACTATCCGAACCCTGTGAAAGACATGCTGAACATCGAGTCTAAAAAAGCAGTGGAAAGCATCGATGCTTTCAATCTGGCAGGACAAAAAGTGATCAGCAATATCAAACTTACACAAGGGAAAGTAAACTTGAGCAGTTTGACTCCGGGTACTTATGTATTCAGAGTGACCCTGCAAGGTGGACAAATCGAAACTTTTAAGATTGTTAAAAAGTAAGAAATATTGTTAATTTAGTTAAGATTGAGGCGGGGATAAATAGTAAAATTTTTCTCCGCTTCTTTTTGAAGAAATATGTATAAGTACAATCTATGAAAAATCTATTCTATAAAATTTCAGCTTGGCTTCTTATGGCTCAATGTTCGATTTTATTCGGTCAGACCTGGGAAGCAAAGGATTCCGGGACGGATTACATTCTTTTTGATATATCCATCCCCGCCGGTCAAAACAATATTGCCTATGCTGCCGGCTCACAGTTTACTACGGATAATTCAGAAGGAATAATTATCAAATCGGCAGATGGTGGAGAGACATGGGAAATGATCTATACCGGTTTAAACATTCAGAAAATCGAATTTGTAACGGAAACCAAAGGTTTCGCAGTTGGATACAACGGAATTTTCCTGAAAACTACAGATGGCGGAAATAACTGGACCCCTGTTTCCCCTGCTGATGATATTTATGTTTACCACAATATTGATTTCTTAAATGAAAACCATGGATTTTTTATGGCTGTCACAACTCCGGGAGAATTAGTGGTTTATATGACATCTGACGGAGGGGAAACATGGATACAATCGGAAAATGCTCCTGCTAATGCAATTGTTGATATTGATTACGGAGACTCCACTACCCTGTATGCTGTGGGATTTAACGGATCCGTAAATAAGTCCGAAGACAGCGGGAATACATGGAGCCTGGTCTCTCCGCCGGGATGGGCAATAAATGTAGGTGTTTCCTTTAAAAATGCAGATAACGGATTTTATGCCGGTGAAGAAGGAGATCTTCATTTCACATCGGACGGAGGAGCAACCTGGACAAACGGACTTTTTACCGGGTGGCATCATTTCACGGCATTGGCTTATAAAGGAATTCAGGCTTTTGCCGGCGGAACGGATGAAGATCTCTATATCTCCTACGATAACGGTCTCAACTGGGAAAATATTTATAATGGAACCGGAGACAGCCATTTGTACGAAATTGCATTTTTTGATAACGGATATGGTTTGATCTGCGGCTCTCAAGGCACTCTGATAAAATTCTCTCCGATCTTCGCTTCTGACGTAACCGTTTCTGCAATTGATGGCGAGGATAATGAAATAGAAGTGGGCGAAACGATCCAATTAGAGGCACATGTCACGCCGGAAAACATTAATCAGAATGTGGAATGGAGTATAGTCAACGGAAACGATTTTATTACTATTGACACAGACGGGGTGGTAGCCGGTTTAAATGAAGGTATAGCCACTGTAAGAGCCGTTTCTGTTCTGGACGAATCTGTTTATGGAGACTTCGAAATAATCGTTACGGAAGGAATGAACACGGACGAAAACGGTCTCTATAATTTTTCAGTTTATCCCAACCCTGCTAAAAATGAACTAACCATTTTATCAGAAAAAGAAATAAAATCAATATCGGTACTCAATCCCGCAGGACAGCAAATATTGAACAATATAAAAATAGATCCTGAAGGAAAAATTGATATCAGTCCGTTGGCAAAAGGAATTTATTTTTTCCAGGTTTACCTGAAAGACGGACAAATTAAAACACTCAAAATAATCAAAGAATAAATAGACAATAATGTGTTAATTATTTAATTCAATCTGAATCGGGGAAAAATTGTAAGTTATTTATTCCCCGTTTCTTTTTTTAAAGAAAACTATAAGTCTCTTTAAATGGATAACCATTAAAAAATGAGAGAATAAAAAGAATTCTCCTTGCCTCAACAGTCTGTGAAAAAGTTCGCAAATTTTCAATCTTAACCAACCAAAATCCGAAATTTTAAGCTCAAATGTCCGACCGTTACAAAGAAATAACCGAAAATTATCTGAAGTTCATCGAAAACCACGTTTACGAAGTTGTTTCAGGAAAGAAACAAGAGTTCATGGAGTTGAATGAAATCGCTTCCGAATTGGCACTTTCGCATAAACACCTCATTGGTGTTTTAAAACAAACAAAAGGCAAGCTCCCCTGTCATTTTTACGATTTGGAAATCATTTCGCAGGCAAAAGAAATGCTTACAAATTCCAATAAATCCATAGCTGAAATCGCCCGTGTCTTCACATACGATCCTTCCAATTTCTCCAAATTCTTCAAAAAACGAACGGGTGAAACAGCGGGAAAGTTTCGGAAAAAGCATAAAAATTCTTAAATTTCGATTTTGAGTTGTCAATCATGAACCGAATCCAAATCATACAAGCCGACATTACAAAGGTCAAAGCCGACGCCATTGTCAATGCTGCCAATACTTCTCTTTTGGGCGGTGGCGGAGTGGACGGAGCGATCCACCGAGCCGGAGGAAATGAAATTCTGGACGAATGCCGAAAAATAGTTGCACGGCAAGGAGGATGCAGAGTTGGCGAAGCGGTCATCACAACTGCAGGAAAACTCCCTGCAAAATACGTCATACACACCGTCGGTCCGGTTTGGAATGGCGGAACTAATAATGAAGACGAGAAACTCAAAAATACTTATCTGAATTCGCTGAAACTGGCAGCGGAAAATAATTGCAAAACTATTGCTTTTCCCGGAATCAGCACTGGCGTTTACCGTTTCCCAAAAGACATAGCTGCCAGAATTGCACTCTACGCCATTAGAGATTTTTTGAATTCAAATTCAATCTTAGAACAAATAATTTTGGTTAGTTTTGACAAAGAAAGCTATAGGATTTTGAAGAATGAATACGATGCAGACAATTGATGGAAAAAGAATTTACACCGAACTATATACAAACTACGAAAACCGCCCAACCATCATTTTCCTGCATGATTCGTTGGGATGTTCACAGCTTTGGCGCGATTTCCCATCTAAGTTAGCAGAAGCTGCTAATTGTAACTTTTTTCTGTATGACCGGATCGGGTATGGAAAATCGGAAGCGATGGAAACTTATATTCGTCCGACCAATTATTTGGAATTGGAAGCTGACTTTCTCGATAAACTTATTTCAGAATTGAACCTGGAAAACATCATCCTTTTCGGGCATAGTGACGGAGCGTCCATTGCGCTTCTTACTGCAGCTAAATATCCCGATAGAATAAAAGGTCTAATCGTTGAAGCGGCCCATATTTTTGTGGAAGATATTACACTGAAAGGAATACGTGATTTTAAAGAAATCTACCAAACCACAAATATCTCCGAACGACTTGCTAAATACCACGGAGAAAAAGTCGAATTAATCGTAAATGCATGGACAGAAACGTGGTTAAGAGAGGATTACAGAAATTGGAACATAGAAAAGTTTCTTCCAAAAATTACCGCTCCGCTCCTATTCATCCAGGGCGAAAAGGATGAATACGGAACAATTGAACAAGTGATGAAAACAATTAAACAAGTTTCAGGAAAAGCCGAAAAATTTGTTCTTCCAAATGCCGGTCATACTCCGCATAAGGAGAATCAGGAAGCTGTTTTAGTACAATCCTCAGAATTTATTTTGTCCAGTTTATAAAACTCCCTTTAAAATTTTCACCACCACATCGGGCTTGCTCATCGTGTAGAAATGCAACAAAGGAACCCCGTTTCTTATCAATTCTCTGGATTGATTTATAGTCCATTCGATCCCGATTTCCCGCACTTCTTTGTTGTCTTTTGCCTTGACTAATTCATCTGCCAGATCATCGGGTAAATCCACATGAAAGGTTTTGGGAAGAGCCGTGATTTGCGATTGGGTGGTAATCGGCTTCAATCCGGGAATAATAGGGACTTCGATTCCGATTTTGCGACATTTGGATTCGAAATCAAAGAACTTTTGATTGTCAAAAAACATTTGGGTGACAATGTAATCCGCTCCGCAATCCACTTTCTTTTTTAAATAATTCAAATCGATATTCAGATTGGGCGCTTCAAAATGCTTTTCCGGATATCCCGCCACACCAATGCAAAAATCGGTTTTGGAACTATTTTCTAATTCATCATCCAGATATTTCCCCTGATTCAAATCCACGATTTGTTCCAATAATTCCGAAGCATATCTGTGACCGTTGGGTTCGGCCATAAAAGTCGTTTCAGATTTCACGGGATCACCACGCAATACCAATAAATTGTCAATTCCCAGAAAATTCAATTCGATCAAAGCATTTTCGGTATCTTCTTTATCAAATCCGCCACAAATAATATGCGGAACCGCATCGATTTTATAATGGTTTTGAATCGCCGCACAAATCGCTACCGTTCCGGGTCTCTTCCGTACACTCTTCCGTTCCAAAAGTCCATTCGGATGTTTTTTATAAACAAATTCTTCCCGATGATAGGTTACATCAATAAATGCCGGATCAAATTCCGTCAAAGGATCGAGCGTATCAAAAATATGCTGAATATTATTTCCTTTTGTCGGCGGCAAAATCTCTACCGAAAAAGCCGGTTTCTTATTTTTTTCTGCGTTTTTGTAGTGTTCAGTTATTTTCATTCGTGGGGTGTTGGATGATTGATGTTGTGTGTTAGATTTTTGTGCTCTTTGCGTCCACTGTAGCGGATGTGTAGTTTGTGGTTAAAATACTCACTACAGGGAACACAAAGTTTTACACTAAGGGCAATTTATCATTTTAATTAATTTTCGTTTTGCGAATTTCGAGCTTCGAATTTCGAATTATTTTAATCTTTCCAATGCTAATTTTAAATTCGATAAAATTTCAGAAATATCTGATTTAGAAGTTGTTCCAACTGAAAGCCTGTACCATGTGGAATCCTTTGAAGCACCAAAAGCATAAAATGGAACCAAGGCTACTTTTGCCTCTTTCAGTAAATAATCCGTGATGTCCACCACCGATTGCAACACAGTTCCATTTGAAGTTTCTTTTCCGATCAAATCAAATTTCACTGTCAAGTAAAGCGCAGCTTCGGGTTCGATGACATCCACCGGAAAACCTTCTGATTTCAATTCGAGAAATCCTTTGTAAAATTCATCCAAACGATAGGACAATTCCAATTTTATATTTTCTAAATAGTTTTCCACTTCATCTGTCTTTTCTAGATATTTTGCCGTTGCAATCTGTTCCGGCTTGGGCGCCCAGGCGCCAATATGACCCAAGATATCTTTCATTTTATTGATGATATCCACCGGCCCGAATGCCCATCCGACACGGACACCTGTCGAAGCAAATGCCTTGGAAATCCCGTCGATAAATAGTGTATAATCCCGCATTTCCGGATTCAGCGAAACCGGGTTGTAATGAAGCGTTTCTCCATAGGTCAATTGCCAGTAAATCTGATCATAAAGCAAATACAGAGGTTTTAGGTTGAGTTCATTTCTTCGTTTATTTTCAGCTACAATTAATGCGCATATCTTCTCCAAATCCTCCTTTTCAAATGTGGTTCCGGTCGGATTCAATGGCGAACAAACCGCAATCAGATTGGCTTTTTGGATATGCGGCGCAATTTCTTCAGCCGTTGGCATAAATTTATTTTCCGGCTTTGCTTCCACTATAATTTCCTTGTTTCGGGACAAATAAGTATAAGCATCATTGTTCCAGGAAGGTGTCGGATACAAAACCGTATCGTCCAAATCCAAAATGGTCTGATAAACCGCATAAATCAAAGGACGCGCTCCACCGGAAATCAGGATTTCGTTTTCGGAATAATTCAATCCCAAATGCTGATTCAGATAATGAGACACACTTTTTCGCAAAGCCGCTTCACCATTGCCTGTCGGATAATTGGTCGCATCATCTTTATAAGCTTCGATGATCAGCTCTTTTAATTCTTTGGGAATCGGAAAAATTTTGGAATCAAAATCCCCAATGGTTAAATTATAAATCTTTTCACCCTGTGACTGGAGCGCTTTCACCTCACCGGCGATTTTGATGATTTCCGAACCTTTCAGATTTTCAGAGAGTTGCGATGTTTTCATATGATAGACATTAGATTTTAGACATTAGAAATTAGAATTTCCTTACACTTTATACTTGCTACTTTCTACCTCAAATCAATATTCCGCTAAATTAGGTGACAGCCACTTTTCTGCCAATTCCAATTCTATATTTTTTCGTTTGGCAAAATCTTCCACCTGATCGATTTTTATTTTACCCACTCCGAAATATTTTGCTTCAGGATTACCAAAATAATAACCCGAAACCGACGAAACCGGATACATGGCCAGTGATTCGGTCAAGGTTACACCTATCTTTTCATCGGCTTTGAGCAATTCCCAGATCGTGAGCTTTTCCAGATGATCGGGACATGCCGGATATCCCGGTGCCGGCCGGATTCCTTTGTAAGCCTCCTTGATTAATTCTTCATTGTCCAGATTTTCATCGGCACTGTACCCCCAAAATTCCGTTCTGACTTTTTTATGCAAAAATTCTGCATATGCCTCCGCAAAACGATCTGCCAGCGCTTTGACGATGATTGAATTATAATCGTCGTTCTTCTCCTCAAAACTTTTGGCGAAATCTGAAATTTCCTGTCCGGCCGTTACCACAAAACAACCCGCATAATCTTCAATACCCGAATCTTTTGGTGCCACAAAATCGGCCAATGAATGATTCGGAAGATTTTTGGATTTTTTGGCCTGCTGCCGCAACGAAATGAATTGGTTGATTTTTACACCGGTTTCATCATACAGTTCAATCGTATCATCCTCTACCGTATTGGCCCTGAAAAGCCCGAAAATTGCTTTTGGCTTTGCAATGTTTTGGGTTTCAATCCAATCCAACATTTCCAAAGTATCATCGTATAATTTTTTTGCTTCGGTTCCGATCAATTCATCTTCCAGCAGATCAGGAAATTTTCCATGCAGTTCCCATGTTTTGAAATAAGGTGTCCAGTCGATAAAATCCTTTAGTTCAGATACTGTTGCCTGATGTGTAAACACGCCTAATTGATTAGGTTTAACAGGCATATTGACTTCAAAATCAACTTTTAATTTATTTTCACGAGCTTCATCGATCGTTAAAAACTCCTTTTTCACCGTCCTTGACAGAAATCCGTCCCGGATTTTATCGTATTCCTTGTGTGTTTCGACCAGAAATTCATTTTGCCCTTCCCCGATTAATTTGGATGCGACCGGAACCGAACGCGAAGCGTCCAGGATGTGAATGACAGAGGGATACTCCGGTGCGATTTTTACCGCCGTATGCGCTTTGGAGGTCGTTGCACCACCAATCAATAAAGGCAAATTCATGTTCCGGCGTTTCATTTCGCGGGCAACATGCACCATTTCATCAAGCGATGGCGTAATCAATCCGCTTAATCCGATCATATCGACTTTTTCCGCAATAGCGGTTTCCAGAATTTTCTCTGCCGGAACCATTACACCCAAATCTTTGATTTCAAATCCATTACAACTTAAAACCACCGAAACGATGTTTTTTCCAATATCGTGAACATCCCCTTTCACCGTGGCCATCAATACTTTTGCGGCCGGTTTATCGGTTTTGTTTCTTCGTTTTTCTTCTTCCAGAAAAGGCGTAAGATAAGCTACTGCTTTTTTCATTACACGCGCCGATTTGACTACTTGCGGCAGGAACATCTTCCCACTTCCGAACAAATCGCCGACTACATTCATTCCATCCATCAAAGGACCTTCGATAACTTTTAAGGGCGACACAATTTTCGCCAAAGCTTCAGCGGTATCTTCTTCTATGAATTCGGTAATTCCTTTTACCAGCGAATGTTCAATTCGTTTTTCCAATAACCAATTCCGCCATTCATCATCTTTCTTTTTGGATTTGGCTTCACCTTTTACATTTTCGGCATATTCGATCAATCTTTCAGTAGCTTCTTCTCTCCTGTCCAAAACGACATCTTCCACCAATTCCAATAAATCTTTGGGAATATTATCATAAATCTCCAGCATTTCCGGATTGACGATGCCCATATCCATTCCGTATTTGATTCCGTGGTAAAGAAAAACCGAATGAATGGCTTCGCGAACCAGGTTATTTCCCCGAAATGAAAAAGAAGCATTGCTCACACCACCGCTCACCAATGCGCCGGGAAGGTTTTCTTTGATCCATTTGGTGGCTTCAAAAAAGTCCAACGCATTTCGGCGGTGTTCCTCCATTCCGGTTGCCAAAGGAAAAATATTGACGTCAAATATGATGTCCTGTTTAGGGAATCCGACTTGGTTGATCAAAATATCATACGAACGTTGACAGATTTCAATTCTTCGTTTGAGGTTATCGGCCTGTCCGTCTTCATCAAAAGCCATGATAATGGCCGCTGCTCCATATCGGCGGATTTTTTTTGCGTGTTCAATGAACTCTTTTTCCCCTTCTTTCAGACTGATGGAATTGACGATGGCTTTTCCTTGTACGTTTTTCAAACCTGCTTCCAATATTTCCCATTTGGAGGAATCAATCATAATCGGGACTTTGGAGATATCAGGCTCGGCAGCAATCAACCGAAGAAAACGAACCATAGCTTCCTTGCCGTCCAGCATTCCTTCATCCATATTGATATCAATGATCTGCGCACCGCCATCGACCTGATCGCGGGCAATTTGTAAGGCCGCTTCATAATCATCAGACTTGATCAAACTCAAAAAACGTTTGGATCCTGTCACATTGGTCCGTTCGCCAACGTTTACAAAGTTCGAATTATCCCGTATGTAGAGCGGCTCAAGACCGCTTAAGGTTAGTTTTAAACTCATTTTTATTTGTAATTCAGACCTGACAGGTTTATATTTTATTAAACTAATTCCGGCAATTTCCTCGGTTGAAAATCTTTTGCAAAATCGGCAATCGCTTTGATGTGTTCAGGAGTTGTCCCACAACAACCGCCGATGATATTGACCCAACCGTTTTCAATCATCGGTTTGAGATTTTCCAGCATGATTTCGGGTGATTCGTCGTATCCGCCAAAAGCATTGGGCAATCCGGCATTCGGATAAACACTTACATAAAATGGTGAATGATCGGACAATGTTTCCACATAGGGGATCATATCGGTCGCGCCCAAAGCGCAGTTCAGCCCGATGCTCAACAAAGGAATATGCGAAAGTGAAATGAGAAAGGCTTCGGTGGTTTGTCCCGATAAAGTTCTTCCGCTTTTATCGGTAATCGTTCCGGAAGCCATGAGTGGAACCTGAATTCGGGTTTCATCCATCGCTTCCATTACCCCAAAAAAAGCCGCTTTGGCATTTAAGGTATCAAAAATCGTTTCGACCAAAATGGCATGTACTCCGGTTTTTAAAAGAGAAGTTGTTTGTTGTTTGTAAGTGGCCACCAATTCGTCAAAATCCACATTTCGAAAAGCCGGATCGTTTACATCGGGCGAAATCGAAGCCGTGCGGTTGGTGGGTCCCAGAGAACCGGCTACGAAACGAGGCTTCTCAGGATTTTCTCTGGTAAATTCTTCTGCAACTTCCAATGCTAGTTTGGCGGAAGCTATGTTCAATTCATCCACCCAATCAACCATATCGTAATCGATCATGGAAATCCGGTTGGCATTGAAGGTATTGGTTTCAAGAATGTCGGCTCCGGCTTTCAGATAATCCAAATGGATTTGTTGGATGACTTCAGGCTGGGTGAGAGACAACAAATCGTTGTTTCCTTTCAGTGACTGATGAAAATCTTTGAAGCGCTCACCCCGATAATCCTCTTCGGTGAACTGATGTCGCTGTATCATGGTTCCCATGGCGCCATCGAGGATCAAAATTCTGTTTTGAATAATTTCGGTCAAATTCATATTAAAGTTTTAAGTTCAAGGTTTCAAGTTTCACGTTAAAGCAAAACTGACCTAAAAATTAATCTGACCTTATTGAAAGAAATATGCGAAGTAAATCTTCCCTTATCTTTTCTCGGCTGATCCGAGATAGGATGTAGCACCCGGCTCAACGGGTTGCTAAGGTTTCACAGGGCCTAATCCCTCCACCTTTCTCAATAAGGTTCGACAAATGTATAGATAAATTTCTGATTTCAATAAAATTTTCAAATTCTTATTCTAATGAATTCGAAATAACGCATTTAAGAATAAAATTTATATTTTTGTACTCCAAACCTGAACTGATGACAAAATCTCTACATTTCCTTTCTTTTTTGGTAATGTTTCACTTATTGATGGGTAATCTTGTATTCGCCCAATTGATTGATATCAATGAAGATTTTAATTCTACGCCTGTGGGGGTATTACCAACGGATTGGGATAGCATTGAAAGTGGTCATTTTAAAGTTTCGAATTTATCTGATTACACTTGTAGCGGGCAAGGACAAGGAGTGTTTGACTTAGTTTCCAGCAACTCATCAAATAGCACTGCCTCATTGACCACCCCTATCAGAACTTCCAACGGCACACCAGTCAATGTTTCCTTTGATTTTAAAGTTTTAGACCAAGGTAACAATCCCTTGAATGGAAATTGGGGAAATTTATATTTTGAATTCAAATTGGGAAGTGGAAGTTGGGTAACTTTTGATACTATTAATTCTTCCAATTATGTTTCTTCAATAAGTTGTACCAATAAAAGTTTTACAATGCCTGCTAATTTATTTCCGGTTGGGCAAAATGTTCAATTTCAATTTCGGGATATTTATGGTGGAACTGCACCACCCTATAAAGTCATCATCGACAACGTGAGCATCATGCAGACTACTGCTAGTCCTCCGAATTGTGATGCATATCTGACTTCTCCACTCAACGGCGCAACGAATGTTCCGATTACGACCAATCAATTGATCTGGGGTGATGCAACAGGTGGAGCAACCAATTATAGAATTTCCATGGGAACCTCGCCAGGAGGAACCCAAATTGCCAATAACATCGATCTCGGAAACGTAAATTCCTATGCGATTCCGGTTCAATTACTATACGCCACAACCTATTATGTCCGAATTGTTCCTACCAATAGTAGCGGATCTGCAACAGGTTGTGTTGAGCAAAGCTTTACCACAGTTGCTCCCATCACGACTACAAGACCTTGGGAGGAACCTTTTCCTAACACCAATACGCCTGTTGGCTGGGATAAAGGTGAATATACAATTGGAAGTACTAATCGATTTCCTGCAAATGGCGAGGCCCCATACATTTGGAGACAAATACCAAGTTCCTTTGCTTTTAACACTATATCTGTCGGCTCTATTCAGGCCGGAGATTTATTGACATTTGATTACGCTTTCGGCCCAAATATTATTGGAAATCCTCCTCCCGCAACAGGTGTTGGAAATTTCCAAGTTTCAATTTCCACCGATTACGGAATTACTTATCCTACAATTATAGGGACTGTTTCTACTAATGGAACTTCAATTTGGGAAGAATTCGTTTATGATCTTGCTCCATTTGTAGGGCAATATGTAAAAATTAAAATCACAGCAAATTCCCTGACTGGTCCATTTGCGGTTGCATTTGATGAATTCTACATCGGACAGGAAATCACATGTGAACGGGCTGAAAATGTA
>JBEBVY010000011.1:0-44868 GCA_040392505.1 Moheibacter lacus
CATAAATAAATAGTGTTAATTGTTGGTTCAATTTAACACTTTATTTTATTTGGAATTATTTTAAACTACAGATAATTTTGAGGGAAACTAAAAAATACCAAGATTTTGGTAGTAAGAATTATCTACTAAATTTTGGGGATATTAAATCAAAAAATGACCTTAAGCCTGGGTCAGAATCACCATCTGAGTAGGACAGTTCCCCAGGTAAATCCACTTCCAAATGCGGTCAAACAGATCAAATCTCCTTTTTGGATTCTTCCTTCCTGAAACGCTTCGCTGAGTGCAATCGGAATGGAGGCAGCTGTGGTATTTCCGTATTTTTGGATGTTATTGAAAACCTGCTCATCTTTTAGCCCCAATTGTCTCTGTACGAACTGGCTGATGCGTAAATTGGCCTGATGCGGTATAAATAATTTCAAATCTGAAATTGATTCGCCTGATTTTTCAAATGCCTCTTTTACTGATTCCGGGAATCGTGTTACAGCATGTTTGAACACAAAATTTCCGTTCATATAAGGATAAATTTGTTCGGGAGTCAAGGTATTTCCTTCTTCCTGCATCACATCAGACCATCCCAATTTAGATCCGGGAAATAAAACAGCCAATTCTTCTGCATATTGGCCTTCGCTGTGCATATTGAATGACAGGATTCCTCTATTTTCCTGATCTGTTGCCGAAACTACAACTGCACCGGCTCCATCTCCGAATATGACGGAAACCCCGCGGCCTCGCGTAGTCATATCCAATCCAAATGAATGGTTCTCTGCTCCTACCACCAATACATTCTGATAAATACCGGCTTTTATGTAGGCATCTGCCGTTGCCAAAGCATAGATAAATCCGGAACATTGATTGCGAACATCGAGCGCTCCAATTGTTTCACAACCTAAGTTCTTTTGCAAAATGACACCGCAACCCGGGAAAAAATAGTCCGGACTTAAAGTTGCAAATAAGATGAAATCTATGTCTTGGGGAGTTAATCCTGCATTTTTTATGGCAATTTCAGCGGCCTTTGTACCCAAATCTGAAGTGGCTACACCTGAATGTTTCCCTAAATGCCGACGTTCTTTAATTCCGGTTCTTTCCTGAATCCATTCGTCATTTGTTTCCATGATTTTTGATAAATCATCATTTGTTACGATATTTTCCGGTACATAATGACCGATTCCTGTAATGATGGATTTTTTCATTGGGTAGAATTTAAGTTTTAATTCTTTTAATGGTTTGCTGTTTGACAAATTTAAAGGAATTTATGAATTGAATTTGAAGAGAAGCCTAATTTGTCCCGACTATTTTTTTGAATTCGAAAAGAATTTGGCACAAAAAACCTGACAAGAATCCTCATCTTGTCAGGTTTTAATATTATTCTTCTAATTTTATTCTTTGATTCTTTCCATATAAGAACCGTCTTCTGTATTGATTTTCACTTTGTCTCCTTCATTTATGAAAAGAGGCACTCTGATTTCAGCCCCTGTTTCAGTAGTGGCCGGTTTGGACGCATTGGTAGCCGTATCGCCTTTTAACCCCGGTTCCGTATAGGTGATTTCCATGATGACGAACTGTTGTAGTTCTGCAGATAAAGGCATTTCGTCTTCTGCTCTGAACAAAATTGTCACTTCATCACCGGATTTTAAAAATTGGGAATTATCGATCATCCCTTTGTTGATGTACACTTGCGAAAAATCATCGTTATTCATAAAATGAAAACCGTTATCGTCATCATATAAATATTGATATTTTCGTGTTTCCACACGTACTTCATCAATTCTATGTCCGGCTGAAAAAGTGTTATCCAATACTTTTCCATTGGTCACGCTTTTCAATTTTGTCCGTACAAATGCCGGTCCTTTTCCGGGTTTTACGTGTTGGAATTCTATAATTTTCCAAGTATCATCATTCCAGTTGATACAAAGTCCTTTTCGTATATCTGCTGTAGTGGCCATTTATTAATTTTATATTCTGATTAATTATAATTCTGCTTTCGTTATATATCCTGACATAACGCCTCGTGGACTGTTTTTGATAAAATCCAGAATCTGATTTCTTTCCTTTGTTTCTTCAAACTCTTTTTCGATGGCTTCTATGGCTTGTGTTACGTTTTTACTTTTTTGAAATAACACCCGATAGATATTTTGAATTTCGGTGATTTTTTCTGTTGAAAAACCTCTTCTTTGAAGTCCTATTGAATTTACTCCTGCATAAGACAAAGGATTTCTCGCTGCTTTTACAAAGGGAGGAACATCTTTCCGTACATGAGAGCCTCCGGCTATAAAAGCATGCTCGCCTATATGTGTGAATTGATGAACTGCACTCATACCTCCTAAAAAAGCGTGATCACCTATTTCGATATGGCCTGCAAGCCCTACTCCGTTTACAAGGATTACATGATCACCGATTATACAATCATGCGCAATATGTGCCGTCGCCATCACCAAACAATTATTACCGATTTTGGTATAGCCCAGTGCATTTGTGCCTTTGTTTACCGTAACACACTCCCGAATGGTGGTGTTATCCCCGATATAAGTCAAGGTCTTCTCGCCTACATATTTTAAATCTTGTGGTTCGGCCGATATGACCGTTCCGGGATATATTTTACAGTTTTTACCGATGCGTGCACCTTCCATGATGGTGACGTTTGGGCCTATCCAAGTTCCTTCTCCAATTTCAACATTATCATAAATTGTTGAAAAAGGCTCTATAATCGCTGTTTCTGCAACTTTTGCGTTCGGATGAATATAGGCCAAGGGTTGATTCATTGTTTCCAAAATTATATTTTGTCTTTTGTGACCAATGCCATCATTTCAGCTTCCACGGCAATGGTATCATTTACATATCCGTATCCCTGCATATGGACGATTCCCCGGCGGATGGGTTGTAATAAATCCACCTTCAAAACCAATGTATCACCAGGGATTACTTTTCGTTTGAATTTTACATTTTCAATTTTCATGAAATAGGTCGAATAATCTTTTGGATCATCTATTTCTCCTAAAACCAAAATCCCGCCCAATTGAGCCATCGCTTCCACTTGCAAAACACCGGGCATCACGGGTTCCTGCGGAAAATGTCCCACAAAAAAAGGCTCGTTCATCGTTACGTTCTTTACACCTACCAATGAAGTTTCAGTTTTTTCAATCACTTTGTCCAACAATAAAAAAGGCGGACGATGGGGCAAAATTTTCATAATATCATTGATATCATAAATAGGATCTTTTGTCAAATCAAATTCCGGAACGTTTTTACGTTTGGCTATGCCGATTTGTTTGCTCAGTTTTTTAGCAAAGTTGGTATTGATCTGATGTCCGGGTTTATTGGCGATGATTTTAGCTTTTAATTTGGTTCCGATCAAAGCCAGATCCCCCACTACATCCAGTAGTTTATGGCGGGCGGCTTCGTTTGGATAGTGAAGCGTAATGTTATCCAAAACACCATTTGGGCGTATCGAAACATCTTCTTTATTAAATGCTTTGGTCAATTTTTGACGGGTTTCCGGTGTGATTTCTTTATCGACATACACAATGGCATTCCCCAAATCTCCACCTTTGATCAAACCGGCATCCAATAAATATTCGATTTCATGCAAAAAACTAAAGGTTCTTGCATTGGCGATTTCCTCTTTAAATTCTGATATGCTTTTAATGGATGCATTCTGAGTTCCCAAAACTTTTGTCCCGAAATCTACCATCGTCGTGACCTGATATTCATCTGCAGGAATAGCCGTAATTTCAGATCCGGTTTCAGGATCAGTATAGGTTACGATTTCTTTTACGACGAAATATTCACGGTCTTCATCTTGTTCTTCTATCCCGGCTTTTTCAACCGCTTCCACGAAAAATTTGGAAGAGCCATCTAAAATAGGAACTTCAGAATTGTTTATTTCGATCAAAACATTGTCTAAATCCATTCCTGTAAGTGCCGCCAAAAGATGTTCTGTAGTATGGATTTTTACTCCTTTTTTTTCTATCGTTGTCCCTCTTTCCGTACTGGTGACATAATTGGCGTCTGCCTCGATGTGAGGACTCCCTTCCAAATCCGTCCGGACAAATACAAACCCTGTATTGACCGGTGCCGGTTTTAATGTCATGGTAACTTCGCGTCCCGTATGAAGCCCTACACCGTTAAAAGTGTATTCGTTGGCCAAGGTTTTTTGTTTATCCGACATTAATCTTTTATTGTTTGTTGTTGCTTAATTTCTTTTTCCAATTCTTCCAATCGTTTTACAATACTTGGAAAATTACGGAAATATACGTAAGATTTTCTAAAGTCCGATGCATCCATAGAAGGCGAACCATAGATTTTGGCTCCATCCGGAACGTTATTGTTCACGCCGCTCTGAGCCTGAATTTGTACGTAATCTCCAATTTTCAAATGCCCCACTATTCCTACCTGACCTCCTATCATGCAGTTTTTTCCTATTTTGGTAGAGCCGGCCACACCGCTTTGTGAAGCTATGACGGTGTTTTCTCCTATTTCGACGTTATGGGCTATCTGAATTTGATTGTCTAATTTTACTCCTGACCGGATGATGGTCGACCCCAGCGTTGCGCGGTCAATCGTACAGGAAGAACCGATTTCTACATTATCGCCTATTTTTACATTCCCGATTTGGGGAACTTTCTCCAGTGTACCATCTGCGGTCGGCGTAAATCCAAAACCATCCGCTCCTAAAACCGTATTGGAATGGATGATGCAATTCTTACCGATTTTTGTATCGGCATATAACCTTACACCGGAATGAATTACACTTCCCTCGCCTATAGCTACATTTTCACCTATATGAGCGTTGGAATGAATCATCACATCATTTCCTATTTTCGCTCTTTCTCCCACATAAACAAAACTTCCGATGTACACATTTTCACCGAGTTTCGCTGATTCATGAATCTGTGAATTGGGTTCAATTCCGACTTTTTTATTTTTTAAATGATTGGCGTAGTTCAATAATTTCGTAAAAGATTTATAGGCATCCTTCACAAAAATCAGTGTAGGTGAAACTTGTTTCTCCGGAATAAATCCATCAGAAACTATCACAATTGATGCTTCTGTTTGATATAAATAGGGCTCATATTTCAAGTTGGATAAAAATGAAATCGATCCTGATTTTCCCTCTTCAATTTTTGACAAGGTTGAAACCTTTATGTCTGGATTCCCTTCAATTCTACCTTCTAAAACGGAAGCTATTTCTATTGCGCTAAATTCCATAGTATGCAAAAATATAAATTTTGGAGTTAACTCAAATTTCAATTATATTTTTTTCTTAACATCTAAATAACACAAATGATATTTTTCTATCGGATTAAGTAAATGTTGCGACAAAATCTGAAGCGAACTCACTGAAATTTCTTGTAATTTCCGGTCTTTGTTCATGATAAAAATAGGAGATTGCGCTTTGTCATAAGGGATGACTTTAATTTGAGATTGATGTACAAAATAACTGGCATCTTCCACACTTAAACATGATTTTGCTTCTTGTTCCAATTTCTTTAATTTCTCATCAGAAACAGGATCGTTAAATATTTTTGAAACCGGTAACTTTCTATTAATGATACTGCAGGACAGATAAGACAAAACCACATCATCATGATATTGCCATTGCTTCAAAGAAGCCCAAACATCACTATCATCCAGTTTTATAAACTGATCCAATTGATTTTTCAAACTGCCTTTTGTTTCATGTTCTAAAAAATAACCCAGAGCATCTGTCGCAAATACCTTCCCTCCGTTACGACTTATTTCTTTTGCTCTTCTGAACGCCTGGGTCAGTAGAACTTCTGCCGTAAAAGAAGTCCGGTGATTATATACTTGCCAATACATGAACATACGCGCAGCCAGGTATTTTTCAATCGAATAAATCCCCTTTGAATCCACCACTAGCAAATCGTCCTTTACATTTAAAGTTGAAATGATTCTCTCCGGATTGATGTTTCCTTCTACCACTCCGGTAAAAAAACTGTCCCGTTTCAGGTAATCCAAACGATCCATATCCAATTGGCTTGAAACCAATTGTGTCAAAAATTTACGTTCATACTCTCCCTTAAATATCTTGATAGCCAAATCCAGTTGACCGGAAAATTCTTGGTTCAGAAGTTCCATCAAGTACAATGAAATTTTTTCATGGTACAGATTTTCAATCAAGGTATGCTCCAGCGTATGCGAAAAAGGTCCGTGGCCGATGTCATGAAGAAGGATGGCGCAAAGCACTCCGTTTTTTTCTTCTTCTGAAATTTCAATGTTTTTTGCACGAAGTGTTTCTACGGCTTTTTGCGTCAGATGCATCGCTCCGAGCGCATGGTGAAACCTTGAATGTTTGGCGCCCGGATAAACCAGTTCCGTCAAACCAGTTTGGCATATTCTTCGCAGTCGTTGGAATGTCGGATGCTGGATGATGTCAAAAATTAATTCGTTGGGTATGCTAATAAATCCGTGTACCGGATCGTTAAATACCTTTAGTTTATTTACATACTCCAATTTATCCTTATTTAATCACTAAATTAGATACAAATTTAACAGAAAAACACTTTTATGGCTATAAAAATTTTATGGATCGATGATGAAATTGAGTTGTTGAAACCACATTCCCTCTTTTTAGAGAAAAAAGGATACGAAACACAGATGATAAATAATGCCACTGATGCATTGGAAATTATTCCGAACGAAAATTTTTCGGCCGTACTGATCGACGAAAATATGCCCGGAATGGGCGGGCTGGAAGCCCTACAGAAAATCAAGGAAATCAAACCCCAGCTTCCCATCGTGATGATTACCAAAAACGAAGAGGAGCACATCATGGAAGAAGCAATCGGCTCACATATAGCTGATTACCTCATCAAACCGGTCAACCCAAACCAAATTCTTCTGAGTTTGAAAAAGATTCTGGATTCCGGTAAAATCATCACGGAAAAAGCCGTTGTCAATTACCAAATGGAATTTCGAAGCATCGCTATGGATATGATGAATGCACGAGATTACGAAGACTGGCGCGATATTTATAAAAAACTGGTTTTCTGGGAATTGGAACTGGAAAACATTCAAGACAGCGAAATGGCCAAAATCCTCGAAGCCCAGAAACAGGAAGCCAATGCTTCGTTTTTTAAATTCATCGAAAGAAATTATTATGATTGGCTGCATACAGATGACAAACCGGTTTTGTCGCATACGGTTTTTAAAGAATATGCAAAACCACATTTGGCAAAAGATAAAAAAACACTGCTCATCATGGTGGACAACTTGCGGTATGATCAATGGAAAACCATAGAACCGCTTTTCTCTCAATTTTATAACGTGGAAAAGGAACAGATGTATTACAGCATTTTGCCGTCTGCAACCCAATACGCAAGAAATGCATTCTTTTCCGGTTTGATGCCTTCCCAAATCGAAAAAAGATTTCCCAATGAATGGTTAAACGATAACGACGAAGGAAACAAAAATCAATTTGAAAAGGAATTTTTGGAAGACCAGATGAAAAGATTGGGAATGTCTGATTTGAGTACGCAATATTATAAAGTTCTAAATTCCGATTTTGAAAAGAAAATTCTGGATGAATTTCATCAGTATAAAAACAAAAATTTGACGGTCATCGTATATAACTTCATTGACATTCTCTCTCACGCCAAAACGGATAACCGTATCGTTAGCCAAATGATCCGGGATGATAAAACCTATCGTTCCACGACCAAAAACTGGTTTGAAAATTCCTATTTGTTACAGATCGTGAAAAAAGCACAGGAAGAAGGAATGAAAATCCTGTTAACGACAGATCACGGAACCATTTATGTCCGCAAACCTTCCCAAGTAGTGGGTGACCGTGAAACCAGTACCAATCTGCGGTATAAAATGGGTCGGAAATTACAATATGATGAAGATGATGTTTTTGCAGTCGATAATGCAGAAGATTACTTTCTGCCAAAAGTAAATATGACATCTAAATACATTTTTGCGAAAGAAGATATCTTCCTGGCGTATCCGAAAAATTATAATCACTATGTAAATTATTACAAAGATACCTATCAGCATGGCGGAATTTCAATGGAAGAGATCATCATTCCTTTTGTGACTTTGTCGCCTAAAAGTTAATTATTTCCGAATTTTATGGAATTTCAAATTCATTCAATTGAAGAACTAAACAGCGTCGCAAAAGAAATCATTTCAAACTTTCAGCACAAAATCATTTTGTTTGAAGGCGAAATGGGCACAGGAAAAACCACGTTGATCAAAGAAATCATCTTGCAAATGGGAAGCAAAGATGAAGTCAGCAGCCCGACTTTTTCCATCGTCAACGAATACGAGACCCCAATGGGAAAAGTATTTCATTTCGATTTGTACAGAATCAAATCAGAAGAGGAAGCCATGGATTTCGGAGTGGAAGAATATTTGGATTCCGGGAATTATTGTTTCATCGAATGGCCTGATAAAATTGAAAATTTAATTTCAGGGGCTCATCATACGGTTAAAATTATTGTACAAGAAAATCAAAGAACCATTATTTTTGTGTAATTTTAAAAGATGGAACATAGCGGAGTGTACACACCATTTTCCCGTCAGGAATTGATGCCCAAAGAAGAACGGTTGGAAGTTCAGTTAAAAGAAGGAAAATTAAACATCGGAATCCCAAAAGAAACCCATTTGCAGGAAAGACGTCTTTGTCTTTCACCAGATGCTGTGCAGGTTCTGGTAGCCAATGGCCACGAAATAACAGTCGAAGCCGGAGCCGGTGAGGGTGCCAATTATACCGATCAGGAATTTTCAGAAGCCGGCGCGACCCTTTCTTATAATTCCAAAGAAGTATTTTCAAAACCCATCGTTTTAAAAGTCAGTCCGGTTACGGCCGAAGAGATAGACCTGATGACACCGGGTGCATTTCTGGTTTCAACGGTTCAGCTCAATATGCAGACCCGAAGTTATTTTGAAAAACTTTCGGCAAAAAAAATCACAGCCCTTGGATTTGAATTCATCAAAGATGAACACGGACATCTTCCTGTCGTACGTTTACTGAGTGAAATTGCCGGAACTACTTCCATACTTCTGGCAGGAGAATTAATGTCCAATACCAACGGCGGAAATGGTGTTTTAATGGGTGGTATCGCCGGAGTCAGACCTGCTGAAATCGTAATTTTGGGTGGTGGAACTGTGGGGGAATACGCCTCAAGAGCAGCACTTGGTCTTGGTGCAAACGTGAGGGTTTTTGATAATTCCCTAAGCAGATTGAGACGGCTACAGACCGATTTGGGCGTAAGGATTTCCACTTCCATGCTCGATCCAAAAGAATTAGGGAAGGCCCTGAAACGATGTGATGTAGCCATAGGTGCGCTGCGTGGAGATGCACGCGCCCCTTGTGTCGTTACGGAAAAAATGGTGGAAAGCATGAAACAGGGAGCAGTCATCATCGATCTCAGCATAGATAACGGCGGCTGTTTTGAAACCTCCGAAATCACTACACACAGCAACCCGATTGTCATCAAACACGGAGTCATTCATTATGGCGTTACCAATATTACTTCAAGGGTTTCACGAACAACCACCAAAGCTTTGAGTAACTTTTTTTTACCTTATTTACTTTCCGTGGCCAAAGAAGGCGGATTTGAACATGTGATTAAATGTGACCGCGGACTTCGCTCCGGAATCTATTTGTATCATGGTCGGATGACCAAGAAAAAAATCAGCGATTGGTTTGACCTGCCATTTCACGACATTAATTTATTAATCGTATAATTGCCCGGAATTTCATTTAAAAAGCAAAAATCATGATGAATTTTTGGAAAAGGCTGCGTTTTTATTTAATCGGTGTCTCAATCGGAGTCGTTTTGGTATTGGTATTTTTTGGACCAAGGTCTATGCAATGCTCTTATTTCCCGAATTCGCGTGCATTGGAGGAAGCCAAAATTTATCCGATGTCCTATTCTGAAAGTGCTCAACAAACCATGGATGCTGAAAAAATCGACAGCGTTTTTCTTTACAACGAAATTTTGAAAAAAAGTAAAATCACCAATTTTGGAACAGATGAAATCCGGGAAACTCCTTGCCGTACTTATCGCGCTCAATATCGGGAAGAAAAAAAGTTTGATCTCGTTTATCAAATTTGTAAAAAACAAACCTTGATCACCGAATTAAAAAAGGTAGATTAATCTTTTTTTGTGAATACTACAACATCCTGATATTCAGGATGATCAATTGATTTTTTTCCGGTTACCCAAAATCCGTCCATGATTTTTTCCACTTTCAGACCTGCTCTTTTAGCCATAGCGTGAATTTCATCTATATGTATGGCGATATTGGCACCTTGCACTTTCTCGTTCATTAATTTATAATTTCCCTTGTCAATTGGAAAACCAAACCCTTCCCTATTGGCGATTTCTTCCGCATTTGAATCATCATACAGAAAAAAAGTATTCAAACTTTTACCATTCGGCTTGAGGACGCGGAAAATTTCGTGCAAATAATGTTCTATTTCGGGAAGTCGCATATGGGTGAAAACCGAAAATGAAAAAGTAACATCAAAGATTTGGTTTTCATAAGGAAATCTGAATTCTTCTGCAGAATTGGCTGACTGGTTGTATAAATCATTGAATAAAGGGACGTAAGTAAAATTAAAATTGGGGAAATCTTTTCCGATTCCATTTTGACACCAGTTCACTCCTTTTTCCACCACATCGAAACCTTCGTATCGGGCATTTTCAGACAGAAAACCGGAAAGTGCAATGGCTGTTCTACCCAGTCCGCTTCCTACATCCAAAACCGCATCATCTTGCTGTAAACCTGCGATTTGTTTTAATAAATCCAATTGATGGCGGGCTTCTTTCAAATATTTTTCAGAACTGACCGAAGATCCCGTAAAAATCAACCCTCGTGGCGGTACATATTTCTGTGATTTCCCGGTTAATTTATCTTTGAGATCAATTGGAAAATAATAGATTTGGCGGATAGGATATCTCGCCTTTACGGGGATGGCATACCAGATATTTCGAAAAAACTTGTATTTCCTGATGGACATTTTTATTGGAATTTTTCAATTTCGGCAGCCAGTTTAGCTGTGATTTCACCGATTTCTCCAACTCCGTTTACTTCGACATATTTACCTTTTGCTTTATAATGCTCGGCCACTTCGTCAGTTTTTTTGTAGTATTCGACGATTCGTTCCCGGATTACTTCTTCGTTGGCATCATCTGCACGACCGCTTTCTTTTCCTCTTTCCAATAAGCGTTGTACCAAAACCTCATCGTCCACTCTCAAAGAAAGACAAACCGAAACTTCCTCATCTAAATCTTCTTTGAGTATCATATCCAGGGATTCGGCTTGAGAAGTCGTTCTCGGGTATCCGTCAAAAATAAATCCGGCAAAGCCTCTCTGCTTTTTCAGTTCTTCCCGCAACATATTGGTGGTAACTTCATCCGGCACCAAATGACCTTTGTCCATAAAGGATTGCGCTAATTTTCCCAGCTCTGTTTGGTTTTTTAAATTATACCGAAACATATCTCCGGTGGAAAGTTGTTTTAAGTTGAATTTTTCTTCGAGAAATTTTGCTTGTGTACCTTTTCCGCTGCCCGGAGGGCCAAATAATACGATGTTGATCATTTTTATTGTTTAATTTGATAAATATCAGGTAGATTTCTTCCCAGTCCGTCATAGTCCAAACCGTATCCCACCACAAATTTATCCGGTATGGTCAATGCCACTAAATCTATGTTTAAATCCTTTTTATAAGCCTCCGGTTTATATAAAAGCGTGGCGATTTTGATACTTTTGGCATTCTTTTTACTCAGAATTTTATGTAGGGCTTCCAGGGTATTTCCCGTATCGATGATATCTTCCAGTATGATGACATGACGCCCGGTCAAATCCATCGGGATATCCATATGCAATTTCACTTCGCCTGTGGAAGAAGTGCCTTCATAGGAAGCCATTTTTAAAAATGAAATCTCACAGTTTCCCGGATATTGTTTCAGAAAATCACTCATAAACATCACAACACCGTTTAAAACCCCGATGAAAACCGGAATATCCTCTTTGTGTTGCGCATAAATGGTGTGAGCCATTCGTTTTATGGCATGTTCAATTTCTTCAAATGTGATATAGGGTATAAATACCTTGTCGTGAATGCTAATTTCTTCCATAAGGTTCAATGAGTGCCAAAACTACATATTTTTTTAGAATCTGTCAATTTGGACATTCAAAATTTCGTCTTGAAATCGATAATAACCCAAAAAGTAGTCGATTCAATTTAAATTAGATTCAATTTGAATTAGTAAACATAAAAAAAGTCATAAATTTTCAATGAACAATGATTTAAATTTGTTAACAAAGCAACCCAAATGAAAGACCGATTTTTCAACTACATCCAAAACCTCCAACTAACCATTACAAACGAATTGGAACGTGTGGACGGAAATACCAAATTCCATAAAGACGAATGGCAACGCGATGGTGGCGGTGGCGGCCTGACGATGGTCATCGAAAACGCTCCCGATGGTCCAGGAGTATTTGAAAAAGGCGGTGTGAATATTTCCCGTGTGTACGGAGATTTACCCGAAACCATGCAGAAAGCGCTCAATGTTTCATCAGGTAAATTTTTTGCTTGCGGCCTCAGCATGGTTCTCCATCCCAAAAGCCCGAAAGTCCCCACTACGCATGCCAACTGGCGCTATTTCGAAATGTATGACAACAACGGAAATATCATAGACCAATGGTTTGGTGGCGGACAGGATTTAACGCCTTATTATTTGGATGAGGAAGATGCCGTTCACTGGCATTCCGTCTGCAAAAAAGTATGTGATTTTCAGCATCCGGATTTCTATGCCCAATACAAAAAAGAATGTGACGAATATTTCTGGAATGCGCATCGTGGTGAAGCGCGTGGAATCGGCGGATTGTTTTTCGATTATCTAAAACCAACCGCAGAATTTGATATTCA
Organism: Moheibacter lacus; assembly: GCA_040392505.1. Lineage (GTDB taxonomy): Bacteria > Bacteroidota > Bacteroidia > Flavobacteriales > Weeksellaceae > Moheibacter > Moheibacter lacus_A. The sequence goes on from JBEBVY010000011.1 coordinate 12,908, forward strand.
ATTTTGGTACGATTTCGTGACGGCTGTGGGTGATTCGTTTTTAAATGCTTATATCCCGATTGTCGAAAAGCACAAAAACGAATCCTACACGGAAGCCGAAAAAACCTGGCAGGAAATCCGGCGTGGGCGCTATGTGGAATTCAACTTAATCCATGACCGAGGAACTTTGTTCGGGCTAAAAACCAATGGTCGCATCGAGTCTATCTTAATGAGCTTACCTCCTCATGTTCAGTGGCATTATAACCATCATCCGGAAGTGGGTTCGGAAGAAGAAAGACTTTTAAAAGTGTTGGAAAATCCGAGAGATTGGGTTTAGGGAATTTTGAATGATCAATTTTAAATGATGAATGAATTCTTGATTTCAAAAGAAAATTCATTCAAGAGAATTTGGAAAAAAGGATTTTTTCTCAAAATGAATTTCTTCATTTTCAAATTACCAAATTACCCCATTGGATTCTCCAATTTCTTCTTCAATGAAGTCAAAAACTGCGAAGCCAATGCTCCGTCAATCACTCTGTGGTCATAGGAAAGCGAGAGCATCATCATTTTACAAACGGCTAATTCTTCTTTTCCATCCACCAGAATTACGCCTGCTCCGGAACGGATTTCTCCCAATGCCAAAACGGCAACTTGTGGACGACTGATGATGGGCGTTCCGGCCAAACTTCCAAAAATCCCGGTATTGCTGACCGTAAAAGTCGTGTCCTGGATATCGACCGATTTCAGTTTGTTGGACTTGGCATTGTTTCCTACCAAATTGACATTTTCGATGATTTCTTTCAGCGACATTTCATTTACCTTTTTTACATTTGGAACGATGAGATTTCCGTCCGGTAAAGCCGTTGCAAATCCAAGATTGATATCATTTTTCAGAATCAGTTCGTCCTCGTTCATCCAGGCATTGAATTTGGGAAATTCTTTTAAAGTGTCGATCACCGCCTTCATGATGAAATGCGTATAAGTTACTTTTACCCCGTTTTCTTTTTGAAAATCGTCTTTTATTTTCTCCCGATGATTGACCAAATTGGTCACATTCACTTCCGAAAATGTCGTTACATGCGGAATGATTTGATAGGAACTTTGCAAATGCTGGGCAGCAATCTGACGGATTCTCGGTAAAGTTTCGACCCCATCTTCCGGCAGGATATTTAGATTTAATTTAGTCGAAACAACTTCCGGCTGAACCGGTTTTTCGTCTTTCCTCAAATATTTCAGGATGTCTGTTTTGCGGATTCTTCCGTTTTCTCCGGTTGGAATAATTTTTTTCAAATCTTCTACTTCCAATCCGTTTTCAGCTGCAATTCTTCTCACAACCGGCGAAAGAAAAGATTTTCCGTCCAACGATTTGGTTTCCAATAATTCTACAGTAGAATTTTCCGAAACAGATTCCGATACTTTGATTTCAACAACCTCGGCATGAACGACCGTATCGGCCGAAACTTCCATAATAGCAATCGGATGTCCGACTTTCACCTCCTCTCCTTCCTGAACGAGAATTTCTTTCAGGATTCCTTCGTATTCAGATGGTAAATCACTGTCCACTTTGTCCGTACCAATGGTTACAAACAATTCGTCTTTGGCAATTCGATCGCCCGGATTTTTCAGCCAGTCGGTAATGGTTGCTTCCATTACACTTTCGCCCATTTTGGGAAGGAGGATTTGGATGGATTTAGTCATGGGTAATTTGGTATTAGCTTCTCGGTATTTGGAATGTCTGACCGCATATTAATTTTTGTATTTGAGTAGAAAGTAGATGGTAGAAAGTTTTTTCATTTCTTATTTAAATGAGTAGACAAATTATATAGCATCTTTTGAATTTTGGTCAATTCACCTTTCAATTCTTCGTGTTTTTCTTCATCAAAATATTTCAATTCATATGCAATTTCTAACTGTGTTTCCAATTCATAAGCCGAACCTAAAGCAATCAAAACAAACCTTGAAAAGTCTAAATTTGACTTTCTTGAACTCCCTTCCGCTATATTGGAAGGGATTGAAACTGAACATCTTCTCATTTGAGAAGCTAAAGCAAAATTTTCAAAAGAAGGGAATTCATTACAGATTTTATATATTTCCAAAGCAAATAATTTGGATTTCTGCCAAACTTCTAATTTCCTAAAATCATTCATTTCCTTCTACTTTCTACCTTCTACCAACCTACTCTACCCATTATTCAAAAGCATTGATTCCGGTAATATCGTTTCCGGTAATCAGTAAATGGATGTCGTGCGTTCCCTCATACGTAATGACGGATTCCAGATTGGCCGCATGGCGCATCATCGGATAATCCCCCACGATACCCATTCCGCCTAAGATTTGACGGGATTCACGTGCGATGGTCAATGCCATGTGTACGTTGTTGCGTTTTGCCATGGAAATCTGAGCAGGCGTCGCTTTGTCTTCGTTTTTTAACGTTCCCAAACGCCAAACCAATAATTGGGCTTTTGTGATTTCGGTAATGAATTCGGCTAATTTCTTTTGTTGCAATTGAAAAGAAGCAATGGGTTTCCCAAACTGTTTTCTTTCCAATGCATATTGCAATGCGACTTCATAACAATCAATTGCCGCACCGATTACACCCCATGAAATTCCGTATCGAGCGGAATTCAAACAAGAAAGAGGTCCTTTTAGACTGCTGACATTGGGCAAAACATTCTCCTTTGGAACGATTACATCTTCAAATACCAGTTCTCCGGTTTTAGAAGCACGAAGCGACCATTTGTGGTGGGTTTCAGGCGTTGTAAATCCTTTCATTCCGCGCTCAACAATCAATCCTCTGATTTTCCCTTCTTCATCTCTCGCCCAAACGACTGCAACGTCGGCAATCGGAGAATTGGTAATCCACATTTTGGCACCATTTAAAATATAATGATCTCCTTTGTCAACGATTTTTGACTCCATCCCGGATGGATTGGAACCGTGATTGGGTTCGGTCAAACCGAAACAACCGATCATTTCTCCGCTGGCCAATTTTGGCAAATATTTCATTCGCTGTTCTTCCGAACCGAAAGTATAAATGGGATACATCACCAATGAGGACTGAACCGAAGCCGCAGAACGAACGGCACTATCACCGGCTTCCAGTTCCTGCATAATCAAACCATAAGCGATTTGATCCAAACCTGCACCTCCGTATTGCTCGGGAATATAGGGACCCAAAGCTCCGATCGCACCTAGTTTAGGCATTAAATCAGGAATGTCGGTATGGTTATGCGCTGCTTCGTCAATAACGGGTTTGATTTCCTGGTTTACGAAATCACGTACTGCCTGACGAACCAATTTATGTTCTTCTGTCAATAAATCATCAATATGAAAATAATCTGTAGCCATTTTATGTTTGTTTTGGTGGGTAAAATTAATCAGAAATATAGGATTGGCAAATAATAAATAGGGTCTATTTTTTCAATTTATCCAATAAAAAACCTCACAAGTCAAGACCTGTGAGGTTTGAAAATTATATTAAATAAAATTTAGTCTCTTCCTCTCATCGCGATCATCACAAAATAAAGCAATTGTGCCAATGATCCGATTGCCGCTACCAAATAAGTTCTGGCTGCCCATTTTAGCGCATCTTTTGCTCCGTCATATTCGTTTGACTGAACCATATTTCGTTCTTTTAACCAAGCCAAAGCGCGGTTACTCGCATCGTATTCAACCGGAAGCGTTACGAAAGCAAAAGCCGTAGTAATGGCAAACAACACGATTCCGATCCACAACACAGAAGTAATTCCTGAAGAAGCATACAAAATGATACCACCCATCAAAACCCATTGCAGCAGATTACTGGAAATATTGACCATCGGAACCATTTTGGAACGCATTTGCAACCAGGAATAGCCTTTGGCGTGTTGGACGGCATGACCACATTCGTGTGCCGCCACGGCTGCTGCAGCAGCGTTTCGTTCATGGTAAACCACTTCGGAAAGATTCACGGTTTTATTGGCAGGATTATAATGATCGGTCAACTGACCGGGTGTTGAAATCACTTTCACATCGTGAATGCCATTGTCGGACAACATTTTTTCAGCGATTTCCTTTCCGCTCATTCCATTGACCAAATGGACTTTTGAATAATGTTTGAATTTACTTTTTAATTGATAACTGATGTACATGCTCAAAAGCATAGGAACACCTACAACAATCAAATAAATTGGATCCATAATTTTTTATTGTTTTAATTTAAATTCTATTTCGTAAAAATACTCTTTTCCTTCTATTTCAAAAACTATACCGTCAGGACGGTTGTCAGGTTTTGGCGAAACGAAATTTTGAATCAATTTTGACTGAACCGGAAAATAATGATCAATCAGGTAACAACATTCGCTCTCAATTCCTTCTTCTCTGAATGAAAAATATTTATTTTTCAAAACAATCGCTTCTATATCAAGGTTTTTATTCATTTTAAATTCAAGAAATATTTGATAACCCCGCTCAAATTCATCGTTTGTCACAATCTCATATTCGGCTGTCAAAATTTCAGGTTGAAAAGGCAATTTGTTGGATTGACAATTCAGAAACAGTAAGAAAAATAGAATTCCCGTTAATTTTAAAATTTTCATACCTTTAATTTATCTAAGATTTTTGGTTTAAAAATACAACTAAATTTTGTCTCATGAAATACGCGATATATTCCCTGATTTGTTTGGCACTGTTTCTCAGTTCCTGTAAAAATGATGATGACAATGGGCTTCCTCCATCGGCTTCTGTAAACGATTTTGTTTGGAAAGCGATGAATCTTTGGTACTATTGGCAAGCCGATGTTCCGGATCTGGCAGATGACCGTTTTTCTTCAGACAGTCAATACACGCAGTTCCTCAATTCGCAGCAAACCGACGAACTTTTTTTCAATTTGCTTTATGATTACGGAAATACCGATCGTTTTTCATGGATAGTAGATGATTACCATGATTTGGATAATGCTTTTGCAGGAATCTCAAAATCATTTGGGATGGATTATGGTTTGGTTTACGCCGGACTGAATACCAATCAGGTTTTTGGATATGTGCAATATGTCTTACCCAATTCTCCCGCTTCCAATGCCGGACTGGAGCGAGGTGATATTTTCACCCGCATTAACGGTACCCAATTGACAGATCAGAATTACGGTCAGCTTTTGGGGCAGAATTCCGCGACATTTGGAATGGGCTATATCCAAAATGGCGAAGTTTTTAATTCTGATGTAGAATATGCTTTGGTCAAAGTTGAGATACAGGAAAATCCGGTTTATTTGTCAACGGTTTTGAACATCAATGGACATAAAATCGGCTATTTGGTTTACAATGGTTTCCGTGCCAATTTCAATGATGAATTGAACAGTGCCATCGCTCAATTAAAATCACAAGGCATCACCGATTTGGTTTTGGATTTAAGATACAATGGTGGCGGCTCCGTTCAAACATCCTCCTATTTAGGAAGTATGGTTACCGGCCAATTTGACCAGCAGGATTTCACCAAATTGACTTTTAACGAAAAAACTTCTTCCAATAATACCACCTATAAATTTGAAAATCAAGGAAAAACATATGATGATGATTTAGCTGAAAATGGAAATTTCACTCTTGAACATTTGAATTTGAACATAGTCTATGTTTTGACCAGCGGAAATACCGCTTCAGCCAGCGAAATGCTCATCAGTTGTTTAAATCCTTATATTGAAGTCGTTACAATAGGAACGACAACTTATGGGAAAACAGTAGGTTCCATTACCCTATATGATTCGCCACAGGAATATTATATTTCCAATGAAAATGTAAATCCCAATCATACTTGGGCGATGCAACCCATCGTTTTTGAATATAAAAATTCTCAAAACCAATCGAGTCCTACGTTTGGCATCAATCCGGATCAGGAAATCAATGAAATTCAATATTTGGAGAATTTGCTGCCACTTGGTAACACCGACGAACCATTGCTTGCGGCTGCCCTCTCATTGATCACAACGCCTAAAAATGCAATGATAGGATTGCCCAATTTTCATTCGAAGCTATTCAAAACTTCGCAAAACTTAGAAAGATTTGGAACGGAGATGTATTTGGATAAAGGTTTTGATTTAAATCAGTAGATTCCTTTATCTTTGCCGTCGATTTAGCCAATTATGAGTATCGAAATCAAAGAAATACATTCGCAGAGAGAATTAAGAGATTTTGTACGGTTTCAAATGGATTTGTACGAAGGAAATCCCTATTTCGTTCCCGGATTGATGGTGGACGAAGTAAACAGTTTGGATGTGACAAAAAATCCTGCTTTTAAATTTGCCTCAGCCCGTTATTTTTTGGCATACAAAGAAGGACAAATTCTCGGTCGTGTTGCCGCGATCATCAACGACATAGAAGTCAATAAATTGAAAATCAAAAAATTACGATTTGGTTGGTTGGATATGATTGATGACATCGAAGTCACCAAAGCACTGTTTGCCAAACTGGAGGAAGTTGGAAAAGAAAACGGTTTGGAATTCATGGAAGGCCCAATGGGTGCTTCCAATCTGGAAAAAGCCGGTATGCTGACTTTTGGATTTGATCGTCTGGCAACGGCAATCGGCCAATATAATTATGAATATTATCCTCGACATTTGGAGCAACTGGGGTTTGTGAAAGAAAAGGAATGGGTGGAAAATTTCATGACTACACCTGTTTCCATCGCTCCCAGAATTTATGAATTTGCACAACTCGTAACCGAGCGATACAAACTGAAATTATTGCATTTTAAAAACGCAAAAGAAATGCAACCCTACATCAAACCGGTGTTTGATTTACTGGAGGAATCTTTCAAAGACCTGGAGACTTTTGTGCCGATTTCAGAAGAACAGAAAGCGCATTATGCTAAAAAATATTCGGCTATTTTAAATCCCGATTTCATCAGCTTTATTGAGGATGGTGAAGGTGAATTATGTGCTTTTGCCATCACGATGCCTTCTTTTTCAAAAGCCCTTCAAAAAGCCAAAGGAAAATTCTTCCCGTTTGGATGGTATCATTTATTAAAAGCCAAGAAAAAGAACGATACGGTAGAATTTGTATTGATCGGCGTTCATCCCAAATACCAGAAAAAAGGAATCACTTCGATTATCTTCAAAGATATGTTTGAAACCTTTACCAAACACAATATCAAATATTTGGAGACCAATCCTGAGTTGGAAGAAAACCAAAGCGTTCAGGCACTCTGGACGGACTATAATCCGGTTTTACATAAAAGACGGAAGACTTTTAAGAAGGATATCGGTTAAGAGAATTTCTCAATACCTAACCAAACTCTGAATCTCAGAAGTAAATGCGTTCAATTTTTCCCGTCCGTTCAAAAATCCCAATTCGGCTATGAAGCTGAACTGCGTAGGGATTCCTCCGCATTTCTCAATCAATTTGGCTGTGGCTTCGGCCGTTCCGCCGGTTGCCAATACGTCGTCATGAATTAAAAATCTTTGACCTTTTTGCACATATTGTGGCTGAACTTCGATGGTTGCTGTTCCATATTCCAACGCATAAGATTCCGCAATAGTTGGCGGAGGCAATTTTCCCTGTTTACGAATCAATACAAACGGAAGATTTAATCTCTGCGCAATCAGCAATCCAAATAAAAATCCGCGGCTTTCAATTCCGCAAACCGCATCAATTTTTCCTTTGGAAAATTCGGCAAAAGCCTCCACAATTTCATGACACAAATCCGGATTTTGAAACAAAGTGGTGATGTCTTTGTACTGAATACCGGGCTGCGGGAAATCGGCTACACGTGCTATGTTCTCGTCTATTTTTTGGGTTAATGCGTTCATGGGTTGTGAGTTATGGGTTGTGAGTTTTGAGTTGTGAGTTATGAGTTTTGAGTTGTGGGTTTTATGTTCATTTTTTTAAAATCAAATTTCGTCCAGAACTTCCAGAATGATTTCGCAGCCTTCTTTAATTTCTTTATTTGAAATGGTCAAAGGAGGTGTAATGCGCAGATTTTGAATACTGTACATCAACCAAAAAACGATCAATCCTTTTTCCATACACCGAGCTGCTACTTTTAAAGCATATTCTTCCGATTCCAATTCCGGTGCAAGCATCAATCCTCTTCCATGAACCGTTTTGATTTTGGGATGAACCAATAATTCTCTGAATAATTTTTCCTTTTCATCAATCTGATTCATCAGATCGGATTCCAGCAATTCGTCTAAAGTTGCTAAAGCAGCCGCTGCCACAACAGGATTCCCGCCAAATGTAGTGATATGTCCCAAAGTCGGATGATGCGAAAGACAATCCATCACTTCGGCACTTGCCGTAAAGGCTCCTACCGGCATACCGCTCGCCATCCCTTTGCCCATGACCAAAACGTCCGGCACAAAATCATAATGTTCAAATGCAAACAATTTTCCGGTTCGTCCAAATCCCGGTTGTATTTCGTCGAGAATTAATAAAGCCCCCACTTCTTGGCATCGGTTCTTTAATTTTTTGAAATAATCATTTTGAGGTAAACGAAATCCTGATGCACCTTGAATCGTTTCGACAACCACTCCTGCTATTTTGTCAGTGATTTTTTCTAAGTCTTCTTCCGAATTGAATTCAATAAAATCAATCATCGGCAAAAGTGGACGAAATGCCCGTTTCTTTTCTTCTCTTCCGGCCAGACTCAATGAACCATGTGTATTCCCGTGATAGGCATTTTTACAAGCGATGATTTTTTCTCTTCCGGTGTAACGCTTCACTAATTTCATCGAAGCTTCAATCGCTTCCGTTCCCGAATTTACCAAATAAGTTGTGTCGAGTGGCTCGGGTAAAACTTCTGCCAGTTTTCGGCACAACGCAACCGGTTTTTCCTGAGCATATTCGCCATATACCATCACATGAAGATGTTTATCCACCTGATTTTTGATTTCTTTCACAACTCTCGGGTGCGAATGTCCCAAAGTATTGGCCGAAACACCTGCTGCGAAATCCAGATAAGACTTCCCGTTCTTTCCGTATATATAACTACCTTTGGCATATTCTACCTCAAATCCTGAGGCAAAAGAAGTTGTTTTGGCTTGGTATTTAAAAAAATCTTTTTTTAGCTGTGAGGTGTTCATTACAGTACCAACAATAATATGGCTACTCCTCCGGTTACATAAGAACCTACCGTAATCAAATCGGATAAAGGTTTTGAAAATCTCCTTTCTTCCAGACTTTCTTCATCGATTTGATCTTTGTGAAAACGCAATACTTTTTCAGGTCTGCGCAGGACATGTGAAACCAATGTATCACCTTCCCATTGTTCAGTCTGGATTTTATATCGTTTTTCTTCCACCGTGATTCTGTAATATTTATTGGGCTTCATTTTAATTTTGATGCTATCGATGTTTGAATCGCTCGTTAGATTCGGTGTTTTTGGAACGATAGGTTTTTCATTTCCTGCTGTACCATCGCTTTTTGTAAATGCATTTTTGTTGGCCTGTTCTTTTTCTTCCAATTCCATTCTTTCTTTTTCCGTCAAATCAGGCGTCTTGAGATCCATTTCAGTTTTTAATTCCATTTTTGATTTTTCGGTTTTTTCCGCTTCTTCTGCTCTTCGTCTTTGTTCAACACTGACTTTTCCTTTTTCATTATCCATATCTGATCTGAGTGAAACCGGGCCACCTTTCTGCGTAGCAGATACAGATTCTACTTCTTTGAATTGGTAGGGTTTATAAATGTAACAACTGGAAAAGGCAAATAATATAGCGAGTATAAGAAAGTTAATTTTTTTCATTTTGAGTTCAATTTTTCAATTTCCTGAATTAAAAAAGTAAAAATACTAATCTAAAACGGATTATTTTTCATTTTCTTTTGCTGATGTTTCAGTATTTTGGATCTGTTCTGTTTCGATATGGGTTTTTGGTTCAACTGGATCAATGGTTTGATCGTCGGCCTGAGTTGAATTGGCTTTCAGAAAATCGTCCAAATCTATTTTTTCCATTTCTTGTGTTTCAGTCGAATTCTCTTTTATTTTCACTTCCAAATAAGCCGGCGGATCATCAAAAATATCCTGCCATCGCAACATTTTTTCATCTCCGCGCCAATTAAAATCTTTCAGATAACGCGATTTTTCAGGCAATTTGGATTCGGGATACAATTTGGATGTGGCTTGAATGCGACAAGCCAAAACTTCCACATCGCTTCCTTTTATTTCGGCTTCAATGATGCCACAATCCGAAGTATTGATCCCAATTCTTTCCTTGACTTTGGTTTCCTGATCTTCATCGTCCACAAAATTCAAAGCTTGTGCATTTTCATGTACTTCGACTAAATTCAATTCATTGTTCAAAAAAAATCCGGTCATAAATTTACCTTTCACCTGATTGAATTCTTTATCATTCAACGAATCAACTTTTGAAATGGCAAATGCGTTATTGAAAACTCGCACAGAATCCATTATTTCCAATTGAGGATTGTTATAAGCATAAATCGTATCGCCGGTGATCTGTTGTTGGCCGGACCACATAATCGGGTCGCGGAAGAATTTCATCAGGCCGAGTGTTTCATTGTAAAAAATAGAATCCGATTTTCCTTGGGCATTGCTTTTAAAATAACGCGCATTAAAATATGCTTTCAGCACTTTTGTCGAATCTTTCCGCTGAACTGCCATGATGGTATCGGCGTGAAAATAAAGCGAATCGGTTGAAAAAGCCTTAACGGCATAAGCATTTCCGGTCACAAATGCAGAATCCAATTCGCGGTAGGCTTCGCCGTATTCGCCTCTTATAAATCTTTTCTCTTCAGGATCATCAATCAAAACGTTTCCTTTGGCCCAACCAAATCCGGTTTTATCGTTGAAATACATTTCATCACCATGTAATTCTTTTCCTTCCCTGAAAACCGTTGACCTTTTTTTCAAAAAGGCTTCACCTGTTTTTTTGTTAAAAGTACCGCCGCCTTCAGGCATGGATATATAATTCCTCGGATTTTTACGATCGGTAATCGTGGTACGCCCTATAAACTCAGTGATGTCCGTAGCCTGATTCATAATCATCTTATCGGAATTAATCCGATAATCAGGTGTTTCGATGGTTGTATTCCGATCAAAATCGATGGTTTTGGTGTTGGCATTATACCTCAGAACCTGGGTATGAGTTACGGTTCCGTCTTTCCCTCTGATGATCGCTCCCTGATCTGTAAAGGCATCGCCGGTTTTGCGGTCATAAACCATATAAGAAGTTTCCACGCGCTGACTGGGATCAATCATGACGACATTTCCGGAAGCAATCGCGATGTCAGTCACGCGGTTGTATTCCACATAATCGGCAAAAAGTTCCGACTTGGAATCTTTCATATGAACCCGGTCAAAAGCTTTGGCTATTTTGGTGTTTCCGTCGTATTCCAAACTGTCTGAAGTCATGGAAACGGTATCGTTGATCATGCGTACATTTCCCCAAGCACGAAAATAATTTTCCTTTTGATAATAAACCGCGCTATCGCTGTACAAACGGGTTCCATCGTGCTCAAATCCGACTTTTCCATAAGCAAAGGGATTTCCTTCAAATTTTTCGGGAAGCACACGCATCACGTCGGAATGCATATGTTTTATCTTTTTTGCGGGCGATTTTTTACCTCCGTCCGGAGTTTGACCCAAAACAAAAACACCTATTAATAGGAGCAGGATTAAAGAAAAATATTTCAATTGGTTATTGCGTTCTTCTGCCATAAAAATAAAGGGAATGGCTGTCAACTTTTATGCCGAAAACCTCTTCTATCGTAGCTTTGATGGTCTGTATGCGCGGATCACAAAACTCTATTACTTCGCCGGTATCTGAAAGGATGATATGGTCATGTTGTTTGTCGAAATAGGATTTTTCGTAATGCGCCTGTTGATCCCCGAACTGATGTTTACGCACCAATTTGGCATCGAGCAAAAGTTCAATTGTATTGTACAAAGTAGCACGGCTCACACGGTATTTTTTGTCTTTCATCATGATGTAAAGACGGTCAATATCGAAATGCTCATCGGTCGAATATATCTCTTCCAGAATGGCATAGCGTTCCGGCGTTTTTCTATGTCCATGTTCTTCCAAAAAGTTGGTAAAAACTTGTTTTACTATTTCGTAATTTTTTTGTTTTACAGCATCCATTTTTCTTCTGCGTAAAGTTTGGGTAAAGATAGTTTTTAATTTAGAGATTTGAAAATTTGAAAGGCATGAGCTCATCAAATACGCTTTTGGATTTTTTCAAAACAAGTAAATGTTTATAAAACCCTGAATTCTGAGAAAAAAACTTAAGTTCCAAATTATTGTTGTATTTTTGCGCGGTTAAATTCTTTTCAGATCAGATATCGATCCGTTAACTTCATCAGTAGGGCTATTCTTTTTTCAAAAAAAGAAGCTATTAGAAGAGATTTAACAATTCTCAGGCCCAATTAAGAAAAATAAAATAAACCTTTCTGATTCAATCAGGAATTGGCGCCTTATTAATTATGTATAAAAATCAAGAATGATTACATTTAAAAATCTGGGATTAATTGATCCCATTCAACAAGCCGTTGAAGAATTGGGATATGAAAATCCTACACCTATTCAACAGCAAGCCATACCTCAAATATTAAATGGCAAAGACATTTTGGGCTGCGCTCAAACCGGAACCGGGAAAACGGCAGCTTTTGCCATACCTATCCTTCAACTTTTGGAAAACACTCGCACACAAAATCACAGGAAATCCATAAAAGCATTGATTGTTACACCTACTCGTGAACTGGCTATTCAGATTGATGAAAGTTTTGCTGATTACGGGAAACATCTTCCTTTCAAACATGCTGTTATTTTTGGAGGTGTGAAACAAAACCCACAGGTCGGAAAACTTCGAAACGGTGTGGATGTTTTGGTGGCTACGCCCGGAAGATTGCTCGATTTAATTGGTCAAAATATAATTTCACTTAAAGACATTGAATATTTTGTGCTGGACGAAGCAGACCGTATGCTCGACATGGGTTTTATTCATGACATTAAAAAATTATTGAAGATTCTGCCCGCAAAAAGGCAATCGCTTTTCTTTTCGGCTACTATGCCTAAACCGATTCAAGAATTGGCCAACAGTATATTACACCAACCTGTAAAAGTAGAAGTTACACCCGAATCTACTACCGCTGAAACCATTCAGCAAGAGATTTACTATGTGGACAAAGACAATAAAATTCCGTTGTTACACGAATTAATTAAAAACCAAATCAAAGAAAGCGTTTTGGTTTTTACCCGAACCAAACACGGAGCCGACAAGCTGGTAAAGGCTTTGGCGAAATTGGGCGTTTCCGGAGCCGCCATTCATGGTAATAAATCACAGAATGCCCGTCAAAATGCTTTAAGTAATTTCAAAAACAAAAAAATAAAAGTATTGGTGGCTACCGATATTGCGGCAAGAGGGATCGACATTGATTTATTGAAATATGTTGTTAATTTTGAAATTCCAAATATTCCTGAAACCTATGTTCACCGTATTGGACGAGGCGGACGTGCCGGAGCAGAAGGAATAGCGATTTCGCTTTGCGACATCGATGAGAAAGAATTTGTAAAAGATATTCAGAAAATCATCGGCATGAAAATTCCGGAGGCAGAAAACAATCCTTATCCGATGAAGAATTTTGAACTCTCGCCACCCAAACAAAAACAACCCAGACCTCATCGGATAATCAGGGAGAATTCAGGAAAAAAACCCAAAACAAAAAACCCGAGATTCACGAAACGTTAATTTTTAAAATTGAAAATTCTCATGTAAATTTGAGCCTACTCTACTAAAAACAAATTACCATGAAATTTCTTTTTTATTTAATTCTAATTTTTTCTAATAACCAAATGGAAAATCCTTTGTTACAGAAATTTGACACTCCTTTTGAGTCCGTTCCTTTCAGCCAAATCAAAACCGAACATTATCTGCCCGCTTTTGAAATAGCCATAGAATCAGCAAAAAAAGAAATCGATGAGATTTGTGCAAATCAAGATGCTCCTGATTTTGAAAACACCATTGTCGCGCTGGAAATTTCCGGCGAACAACTTAGCCGTATCTCGTCTATCTTTTTCAATATGAATTCGGCGGAAACCAACGACGAAATCCAGAAAATAGCCCAGGAAGTTTCCCCGATGTTGTCGGAGTTCGGAAATGACGTCCGGCTCAATCCCATTTTGTTTCAACGCGTAAAAACGGTATATGACCAAAAGGATCAATTGAATTTGAATCCCGAACAGCTGATGTTGCTCGATAAAAAATACAAGAATTTTACCCGAAACGGTGCCAATCTGAACGAAGATCAGAAAAATAAGCTTCGCGAAATTGACAAAGAATTAGCCACTTTATCTGTCAACTTCGGACAAAATGCATTGGCTGAAACCAATAATTATTCGCTCAATATCACAAAAGAAGCCGACCTGAAAGGTCTTCCGGATTATGTCATCGCTGAAGCCAAATCAGAAGCCGAAAAAAGAAATCAGCAAGGCTGGACTTTTACGCTTCAAATTCCGAGCTATCTTCCGTTTATGACTTATGCCGAGAATCGGGATTTGCGCAAGGAACTCTATTTGGCATATAACCAAAAAGCTTTTCACTCTAACGAATACAACAACGAGAGCATTGTAAAACGCATTGCCGAACTTCGTTTACAGCGTGCCAATTTATTGGGTTACAATACCCACGCCGATTTTGTTTTGGAAGAACGAATGGCTGATTCGCCTAAAATAGTCAAAGATTTTCTGGATGATTTATTAAAAAAATCCAAACCATTTGGACAGAAAGATGTTCAGATGTTGCAGGATTTTGCCCGATCAAAAGACGGAATTTCGAAGTTGGAAAAATGGGATCATGCTTATTATGCCGAAAAAGTAAAACAAGAGAAATTCAGTTTTTCGGAAGATGAATTAAAACCTTATTTCCAATTGGACAAAGTAGTAGGCGGTGCTTTTCAGGTAGCTGAAAAATTATACGGCATTACCTTTAAACTTAGAAATGACATCGACAAATACCATGAAGACGTAAATGTTTATGAAGTTCTCGATGAAAACGGAAAGCATCTGGCTCTTTTCTATACCGATTTTTTCCCGCGTGAAGGAAAAAGTGCCGGTGCCTGGATGACTGATTTCCGTGGACAGTCCGACATCAATGGGAAAATGCAAAGACCGCATGTTTCCATCGTTTGTAGTTTCACCAAACCGACGGTTGACACACCATCACTTTTGACTTTTTCTGAAGTTACCACTTTGTTTCACGAATTCGGGCATGCCTTACATGGAATGCTTGCCAATAGTACGTATGAGAGTTTGTCGGGAACCAATGTTTTGTATGATTTTGTTGAACTTCCTTCACAGTTCATGGAAAATTTCTGTTATGAACCAGAAGTACTGGAGCTTTTTGCACAGCATTATAAAACCGGCGAAACCATTCCGCAGGAATTGATTCAGAAAGTCAGAAATGCTTCTAATTATATGGAAGGTTATCAAACGGTGCGTCAGTTGAGTTTTGGTTTGCTGGACATGGCTTGGCACGGTGAAAATCCTTTGAAGGTCAATTCGGTAGAATCTTATGAAAACCAAGCATTTGAACCTACCAATGTTTATCCGCCTGTTGCAGGAACCAATATGAGTGTTTCCTTTTCGCATATTTTCAACGGTGGTTATTCCTCCGGATATTATTCGTACAAATGGTCAGAAGTTTTGGATGCGGATGCCTTTTCTTATTTTAAAGAAATGGGAATTTTTAATCCGGTTGTAGCCCAAAAATTCAAAAAGCTGTTGGAAAGCGGTGGAAGTGTAGAGCCGATGGATCTCTATGTGGAATTCAGAGGAAAAAAGCCGAGCAATTCAGCTTTGATGAAACGTGCGGGATTTAGGGTAGAAAATGAAAATAAAAAAATAAAGTAGTTTTTTGTAACCTATTCTTATAAAAACCTACCTATAATTCAAACTAAAAAATTTAATCATGTTAAACAATAGATCCTTACAAGCATTTTTAGCCATAGGTCCCATCATCCTTTTTATAGTAATGTTTATGGCTTATTTCGTATTTATTTTCACGATGGTAGCCAATACGCATCAATTTGAAGATTTTGAAGGAAATGGAAATCCGGCTTTTCCAACCGAATTTTTTGCCGGATTTGGGGTGTTTTTTGTCTTGATAATTTTGACGGTGATTTTGTCGCTTTTTAGTTTGGTGTATTTTATCATACATGCTGCAAAAAATCCAAATCTGGAAGGCGATAACAGCAATATGAAAATCGTTTGGATTTTGATTTTGGCGTTTTTAAGTGGAATGGGTCAATTGGTGTATTGGATCGTGGAAATCAAATCCAAAAATCCGAAACCCGTTATTCCGAATTGATTTGAAAATGAGAAAATGTGGAAATTTGAAGATTCGGTTATTTATTTTTCTATTTGGAATTGCAAGTTTTTGTTTCCCTCAATCCAAGCAAGAATTAATTGATTCAATAATAAAAGTCAACGAACTTCAATCGAATTGCATTGGATATGCATGTTCTGAATCTAATCAGTATAATAATTTTCAAAAATTGAAAAACTTACTTACAACTGACGAATTGAATAAATTGACGAATCATGAAAATGGAGTTTTAAGAACATATTCTATACTTGAAATAATTGATTCTGAAAAAGAGATTATCCCAAAATTATTTGAACAAGAATTAAATAAGAATGAAGAAATAACGACTTTTCAAGGTTGTATAATAGATTCTAACTTAACCTATTCAGAAATATATCAGAACTATTTGGGAAAATTACAATTGTTAGAATATGAAAATAATAATTTCAATTTAATTGAGACGGATTCTATTTTAAATAAACTCGATAGTCTTGTCATTTTTTATCCCAAAGATCTATATTGGTTAGTCTACAAAAAAGCCTTTGAAAACAGAAAATATGATGAATCTTATTTACCTAGAATCAAAGAATTAGCATTTGAAAAAAACAACAGTGATGCTTTTGACTATTTAAACAAATATTATTCTGAACGATTTTCAGCAGAATTTTCAAATTATTTCAAAAATTATTTTCCAAAAGCCGAATTCGAAACTGAAAATGAAATTTTTTATTTACACGGGTTTCTTGAATATTTATTTGATAGTGAAAATCAAGAATATCATCAAATTGCCGTTTCAAAATTAAAAAATGAGAAAAGTTGGAGAAAAGATAATTATTCTTGGTTCAAACATTCATTTTATAAATATGCGCCTGAAGTTTTCTAGACCGCATCAAAATTAATTCGAATTTTATCGGTTTTCGGACGGGAAATACAAGCGAGGATTAAACCTTCTTCGATATCGGAGTCCGTCAAAACATAATTTTCCGCCAAATGCACTTCTCCTTCTTCCAATTTACACATACAGCTGCTGCAGATTCCGCCTTTGCATGAATAGGGTGCATCCACATCCTCATCCAGCATCGCATCGATGAGATTTTTTTCCCGATTCCAAACGACTTCATGTGTATCCCCATCCAAAACGACCGTCACCTTTACATCTTCCGGCGCATCCATTTCTTCTGGTAATATATCGAGTGGATTGGAATCAGTCGTAAACAACTCAAAGTGAATGTGTTTCTTCGGAATTCCGGCTTTAAAAATTTCGTTGGAAATTTCTTTGATCATTTCGTTTGGCCCACAAACAAGGGCTTCGTCTACTTCGTTTATATCGACCAATTGGTTCAAAATCAATTCAAATTTATGGGCGTTTAATCGTCCTTCAAATAACCAATTTTCCAATCGTTCTTGTGTATAAAACAAATGAAGATGAAAATTTTGTGGGAATTCAGCTTTTAGTTGGCTCAATTCTTCCAGAAACATCACATCCTGTGGCGTTTTATTTGAATAAAATAAATAAAAATTCACCCATTCTTCGGTTTGTAAAGTATAGCGAATGATGCTCAAAATGGGGGTAATTCCGCTTCCGGCCGCAAAGGCGAGTAAGGTTCTTTTTTCGTTGGGTTTGGATGGTATTCCGAAACGGCCATTGGGCGTGGAAACCATCAAATGATCCCCAACTTTTAAATCAGAATTTAAAAATTTGGAGATAAAACCATTGGTTACGGACTTGATACCGATGGACCATTTTCCGTCCAGAGGACTGGTACAGAGCGAATAATCCCTTCTGGTTCCGTTCATATCCAGTGTGATATACTGTCCGGCTTTAAATTGAAATTCGGGTTTCAATTCGTCCGGTATTTCTAAGGTTATTTCAACCGAATTGGGTGTAAGCTTTTTGAGTGACTCTACTTGGAGTTTATGGAAATCCATTTATCCGAAATTTTGTGCAAAAGTACGGATTCAAAAAAGAATTGGCCCCTAAATCCAAGAATAGTTTTCAATTCTAGTGATGTATTTTTTTGGTCAGATTTAATTTTTGCAAAGGTTGATACACAAAAGGAACTTGTTCTGTCAACACATCGGATTTGTCCAAGCCAAATGCTTTTTCGTCGCGTTGTGCATATTTTCGCATGAAATAATACAGTTTGAGGATGATACCGTCTTTGAATTTGAATTCGTTTTCGACCGAAAGGTATTTTTCAATCAACACAAACTGAAAATCAAGATTATGATGGTATTTAAAAGAGCTATTGTTCAGCTTATGCAAATTAAATTCTTCGTTATGAATCAATTCATTCAGAATTTGTTTGAAACATAATTCGGCACGCGGTTGGACACGGAAACCGATGTTCAATACGATTTTAAATACTTTTTCTTCTACCAATTCAATCAATTCATAATTCAATGTGTAAGGATTATCAGTACGGTTGATGTGGAAAAACCAATAAACATCTGCCCGTTTGGGTTTCTGTGCAAAAATGGATTTGATGACCGATATTTCGATTTGGTCTTTCCGGTTGGATTTGGTCAGATATATCAAATGTGTGGTGTATTTCGGAATGGATAAATCGGCACTCAATTCTTTTATCAGCGGAATATGTTTACCTACATCCACAAATCTCGTATAACGCGTATTGATCTTTTTCCCAAAATATGTAACAAACATCACCAAAAAGAAGATTCCGCCGACCAAAACCGTGATGTATCCGCCTTCTTGAAATTTGACAATGTTTGCAATGAAAAACGAAATCTCAACGGTGAGAAAAATCAATAAAATAATGAAAACAGTCCATGCATTCCATTTGAGTTTAAATCGCAGAAAAAAATACAACAAATAGGTTGTCATCAGCATCGCAATGGTAATCGCAAGACCATAAGCCGCTTCCATACGGGCAGATGATTGGAAATACAAAATGACAATCACACAGCCCAGCCATAGGATAAAGTTGATGCTGGGAATGTAAATCTGACCTTTGGTTTCGGTCGGTTGTCGTACGGCTGCCTTCTGCCAAAAATTTAAGTTGATCGCTTCATTGATCAACGTAAAAGAGCCACTGATCAATGCTTGCGAAGCTACAATTGCCGCTGAAGTCGCAATGATAATTCCAATGAATAAAAACCAATCAGGCATAACTTCAAAAAAGGGATTTCGACTGTTTAACATCCTATTTTCCTGATGGAGAAGCCATGCTGCCTGCCCTAAATAATTGGTGACCAAACAAACTTTAACAAATCCCCAGGTGATCCGGATACTTCTGCGGCCGCAATGTCCCATATCCGAATAAAGTGCTTCCGCTCCGTTCGTACATAAAAAGACGGCTCCCAAAAGCCAGAAACCATGCGGATAATGGACAAGTAATTGATATGCATAATGCAGACTAAGTGCGTTTAACACATCAGGATATTTCAAAATCCAAATCACTCCCATACTCAGCAGCAGCAAAAACCAAATCATCATCACTGGACCAAATGCCTTTCCCACTTTTTCCGTACCGAAACGCTGCAACAGAAAGATTCCTGAAATAATTCCCAACACGATCGGGATGACTGAAATATGTTCCATGCCTTTTACCATTCCCAAACCTTCTATAGCAGAAGTTACGGATACGGCGGGTGTTATGATTCCATCTGCCAACAATGCCGAAGCACCAATCATGGTTGGGATTACCAACCGCTTTCCATATCGGCGAATTAGAGAATAAAGCGAGAAAATACCACCCTCTCCCTGATTGTCTGCTTTTAAGGTCAACCAAACATATTTGATAGTGGTCTGGAAAACCAATGTCCAGAAAACACAGGAAACCCCACCGTAAATTAGCGTTTCGGTGATTTTTCTATCGCCGATGATGGCTTTGAATACATAAAGCGGACTGGTTCCGATATCACCGTAGATAATTCCGAGTGCAATTAAAAGCGTTGCTCCGGTCACTTTGTGTGTGTGATGCATCTTTCAGATTTTACTCCGCAAAATTCCCAAAGAATCCATAAGTGCCGAATAAAATTATTTACAGAAAGTATAAAGATTTTATAAAGACCCGAAGTTAGAAGCCCAAAAACCGAATAGGAGAAAACAATCGAATGAAGAAGGAAACTTCGCATTTCTCACCGCTTAAATCCTAATTATTGAAACCTGTACCCAACGCCGCTTTCCGTGATGATGTGTTGTGGCCGGTTGGGATTTTCTTCTATTTTTTTGCGTAATTGCCCGATGAAAACTCTCAGGTACTGGGTTTCGGACTGATAGCCTACGCCCCAGATATCTTTCAATATAAATTGGTGTGTCAATACCCTTCCTTCATTTTTTGCCAATAGCGAAATCAGATTAAATTCGGTTGAGGTCAATTTGATCAATTCTCCGTCTTTCATAACCGTTCTGGCCGGAAGATCAAATTCCAGATTTCCAATGATCAATTTAGGCGAATCCACATCAGAATTATTTCTCCTAATGGCCGAACGGATTCTTGCCATTAATTCTCCCGTCCGGAAAGGTTTTGTTAAGTAGTCGGTTGCGCCATTATCCAATGCATTTATGATGTCCGATTCCGTTTTTTGAACCGATAAAATGATGATGGCTTTATCGTACCAAAGCCTTAATTCTTTCAACAATGCATGCCCATCCATATCCGGCAATCCCAAATCAAGCAAAATCAAATCGGGTGTATGAGCCGAAGCCAAATTCAATCCTTCTTTTCCGGTTGCTGTCTGCACAACCTTAAAACCGTTACTTTCCAGATTAATTTCCAATAATTTCCGGATCTGCGGTTCGTCTTCTATGATGAGAATTTCGGCTTTATTCATTTTTCAAATTCTTTAAGTAAGACATTTCGGCGGGAATTTTTAGACGAAAACAAGCGCCTCCATTTGGTAAATTTTTCAATGAAACCGTTCCTTCCTGAATTTCCGTAAAACCTTTTACAATCGACAATCCCAAACCGATTCCGCCGGTTCCCGAATTGGGTAATCGGTAAAATTTCTCAAATACCTTTTCCAGTTTATCTTCCGGAAAACCTTGCCCGTTATCTGAAATTTCCAACACCAATTCTTCATTTTCCTCTTCTGCCCTGATCAAAATCTGCGTTCCTTTTGGCGTATATTTTAATGCGTTTTGTAATAATCCGCTGATGATTTGTTCCATAAGACCGGCATCTATTTTGAACAGCGGCTGGTTGTCATCCGGCTGAAATTCAATCTGATGATTTTCAGCATCTTCCAATTTGGAAATACATAAAAAAATCAATTCGTTTATGTCCGTCCAATCTTTGTTTAGTTTGACCGAACCTGATTCCAAACGACTCATATTCAATAAGTTTTCTACTTGATAATTCAACCTAAATCCTGCATTCTGTATTTCATCAAGTAATTCGGATTTGTTTTCATCCGACAAAAAATCCCGGTTTTCTTTCAAGGTATCCACCGAACCGATGATAGCCGTGATAGGAATCCGAAGCTCATGAGAAAGCGAATTTAACAGCGTTTCATACAATTTCAGTGTCTTTTCTTTTTCTTCTTTTTCGTATATTTTTTTTCGTTGTTTACGGATTCTGTCAGTAAAAATGGCATTGATGATGGCAATCCCCAAATAAATAAAAAACAAAAGAGCATTTTCAGCACTGTCAATTTTATAATGAAAAACCGGATCTATAAAAAATACATTCAAGATTACCGCACTCAATACGGCCGTAATGATCACCGGAACGACTTCATATAAAACCGCAAAAACCGAAACCACCAGAAACAGCAATAAGGCAACGACTCTGTAATCTATGAAATCACGTAAAAAATAACAAATAACCGAAACCGTCAGAACGGTCAGGGTGCTGAAAAAATAGGGTGAGCGTTTTTTATAATTGGAAGTATCCACAAAAATGAATTGCTAAACAAATTTAATTCATTTCAACTGATTAATTTCTAAATTTCAGGCCCTTGCTTATTGCAAACCTTCCCACCATTTTTCAAAAGTCTGATGCGGGTCATCTAGATTGACTTTCTCACCAATTTTGGGTGTAAGTATGCCCATTTGCTGTTTTTCCGCTTCGGCCGAAATCCTGTTCAGCGGATCATTCCAGGGATGATTTCCCAATTTGAATTTGGAATTATGAACAGGAATGAATCGTTTGGTTTTCAACTCCTGAGCGGCTTTCACGACTTCTTCCGGCAACAAATGAATGTATTTCCATTTCGGATCATATTGCCCATCTTCCAACAACGCCAAATCAAACGGCCCGAACTTCTCTCCTATCTCTTTAAAATGACTGTCATAACCAGAATCTCCACCGAGAAATAATTTTTTAGTGGGTGTTTCTAACACAAAGGAAAGCCAAAGTGTATTGTTCCGTTTTAAAGTTCGACCCGAGAAATGACGCGCCGGTGCGGTATGAATTTTAGTGTGCTCATTTAACGAAACGGATTCGTTCCAATCCAGTTCGGTGATGATGTCCGGTTGATAACCCCAATATTCCAAATGCGCACCCACACCCAAGCCTGTTATGATTTTTCCAACTTTTGGAATCAATGATTTCATGGTTTCATAATCCAAATGGTCATAATGATCATGCGAAATCAAAAGATAATCGATTTCGGGAATATCAGCGACTTTGTAAATATCAGAGCCCGGAAAAGCTTTGGTAGTCGGCAAAGGTGAAGCATTTCCGCTCAAAACCGGATCGATCAAATATTTCGTTCCGTTTAATTGGATGAAATAAGAGGAATGTCCCATCCACACCAAAACATTTTCTTCCGGTTTGAATTTTCTCAAATCGGTTTTCACCGAAGGAATGGAATCAATGGGTGCTGTATTGGGATATTTGGTAAACAGAAAATCCCATAAAACTCCGCCCATCGTATAACCTTCCGCCAACTGCGGCGTATGATTCAGATTTTGAAACTGGCCATCCCGATAGTTTTTTGATTTTTCAATTCGCAGCAATCTCTCACCTGACGGTACTTTCCCAAATTTAGGGTGTTGCAAAAAGCCCCAAACACCAAGGGTCAACAAAAGAACCAACACCAAAAATCCTATCAGCATTTTTTTAATTATTTTTTTCAAGTTCCAAGAAATATAGATACAATAAGGATTTTACACTTTGATCAAAATCGAGAAAAGTTAAACTCAAATTATGTTCAGCATTTACATTTTTCATTGACTCAAAAGAATTTAAATCAATTCCTCTTATAATTTTTAAGAATTCATTTCTTTCAAAATTGAAATAATATTCTGAAATCTCTGTGTCTTGCAATTTTACTATTTCTCCTTTTTCTGTTGTAAATGGCTTAATAGTTTGTAATTTGTATTGCATCAAATTTTCATTTGTTAATTCTGGTAAAACCTCCTTTGTAATTTTTAAATCATCAAGTTGTTTCGAACTACTAAATCCTTGAATTAGAATAGAATCTTCATCAAAATTAAATAGAAATATAATTTCCTCAAGTGAAGGATATTCAAATAATTCATCATGGTTGTTATGACTCATAATGAAATAAGAATCATCATTGTTGAGATTTTTAATGGTTTCATAAGGTAAAGAACGAAATCTGTCAATAATTGCCTCATCGCTTTCATTTTTAAAATTATTGGAGCTACAAGCAATAATTATTTGGAAAAACAATATGAACAAAAAAGTATTTTTCAAAGGCTTCTTCTTTGCGTCCTCTGCGATCCCTTTGCGTTCTTTGCGGTTAAAAGCATACATAGTTTGGAATTATTTGATTTTCAAAAAATCCAAATCCTGAAAATCATAACTGAAATCGGTTAAAGGAGAAATCGGTTCCATCTTAAGTCCGGTGATTTTCCCGTCTTTCATTTGGACAAAAACAAAAGCATCGGCATGCAGATAGGCATTGTCCCATTTTACCGCATAGGTATTGTCTTTGTAATAAAACATTTCGCCTTTTAATTGACTTGAACGTTTGGAAGTGAAACGAAGTTTTCCTTTTTCGTTTGAAATGGTAATGTCACCAAACCAATTATCTCGATAAGTTCCGATTAAGGCTTTTGTATCGGGCAATTTTGATTTATTATTCTGTTCAACGGATTGCCAGACTTCATCCGTTATTTTATCGGCGTCGCCATTTCTTTTGGCAATCAATTCGCCATATTCTTTTACCCAATCTTTTTCAGGCAAACCTAAATAATGATCTTTAATCGTATTGGAAACCGCCATGAAAGCGGCTCCTTCCTGCTGATTGGTCAAAACAACGATGCCCAGATTCAATTGTGGAATCATGATGATTTGGGTTACAATTCCTTCCAGACCTCCAGTATGCGAAACTTCGAGTTTTCTGGCTACATCCTGCAATTGAAATCCTAAACCATAAGCACGGAACAAGGAATTATAAGGCGGTTTGGTGGAAAATGGCATCAAAGTTTGCGGCTTTTTCAATTCCTTCATTTGGCGTTCGGAAACCAATTGCAATCCTTTGTATTTTCCTTCATCCAATTGGAATTGAACCCATTTAGACAAATCATTTACGTTAGAATAAATTCCGGCAGCCGCATCAAAGATATGATTGGTATATCGGTCAATCACTTTGAGTTTTCCATCAATTGGAACGTGTGGTGCGATGGCATTGGATTTATCTTTCAATGCATCCCAATTCGAAGCTGTTCGGTTCATTTCCAGAGGAGCGAGGAAATTTTTCTGTATGAAATCGACCCAACTCATTCCCGAAACCTGCTCTATCACGACACCTGCAATGATGTACAATAAATTATCATAATCATATTTGGTTCGAAAATCGGAAACGGGTTTTAAATAATGAATGTTTTGTATGATGTCTTCCGGTGTGAAATCGTGTCCGTCCGGCCAAACCATCAGATCGCCCGCGCCCAATCCTAAACCGCTTCTATGCGTTACCAAATCGCGGATTGTAAATTCTTGCGTCACATAATCATTGTACATTTTGAATTCAGGAATGTATTGTATGACTTTGTCGTCCCATTTCAATTTTTCTCTGTCCACCAGCATCGCAATCGCCGTTGTGGTAAAGGCCTTGGAGTTGGAAGCGATTCCGAAATTGGTATCGGCATTTACTTTTTCTCCGGTTTCGATGTTGGAAATTCCGTATCCTTTGGCCAAAACGACTTTTCCGTCGTGGATAATCCCGACTGCAATTCCGGGAACATTAAAGGTTTTCAAGGTTTGGTTGACCAGATCATCGACTTTGGATTCAGGGATTTCTTGGGAGAAGAGCGTTGTTGACAGGAAAATTATAATCAAGAAAAGGTATTTTTTGCTCATTGTCAGTAAATTAATTTGTAAAAATAATTAAATCAAATTTAAGGAAGGTTTTAACCACAAAGTTCACAAAGTTTTTACACAAAGTACGCCGGGAATAAGTCCGAAGGAGTAAAATTTTTTAGCCCTGAGTTTCAACTCAGGGACTCGGGGAAAAAATAATTAAAAAATGTTTTTTGGCGTGTGTTTTTGCTATGGCAAAAACCATGACAAAATAAATTTTGTTCTGACACATAAGGTTGACAAGATTTAAATAAATAATAACCTTAATTTTATCGCATGAAAGATTTAATGGGTCGTGCCATTTGGGATTATTACCACCAGAATTCTCCCGAAAACATTCAAACTGAAACTTCTATTTCCGAGTTGGATGATTTGCCGATTGAACATTTATTCAGAGGATTTACCCAAATGAATTCGCTCGAACAAAAAGCGCTTCAATTGGCAAAAGAAAAGGTTTTGGATATCGGTTCGGGAGCAGGTTCGCATAGTTTATATCTCCAAAACGAACGAAATCTGGAAGTGACGGCATTGGACATTTCTCCTAAAGCAATTGAAGTCTCCAAACTAAGAGGAGTTCGAAATGCAATTTGTACACATTTATTGGAATTTGAAGCAACGGAAAAATTCGATACGATTTTGCTTTTGATGAACGGTACCGGAATTTTTGAGACAATTGACAAATTAGATATTTACCTGAAAAAACTTCATTTATTGCTCAACCCAAACGGACAAATTCTCATCGACGGAACCGATATTCTCTATATGTACGAAGAGGAAGACGGCGGCTATTTGATTCCGGTTGAGCATTATTACGGCGAATTGGATTATACCGTCCATTATAAAAGAGAGTCGGAAAATCCAATCAAATGGCTGTATCTGGATTTTGAGTATTTAAAAGATGCTGCCGAGGAAAACGGATTTCAAGTTGAATTGATTTTGGAAGAAGGAGATTCGTATTTGGCGAGACTAATTTTGAGTGATGAGTTTTGAGTTGAGAGTTTTGAGTTGAGAGTTAAAAATTGAATAAATTAATTAATGAAAAACCTCCAAGGTTATCTTGCGAATGAAGATAAATCTTGGAGATTCTATGATTTCTATTTATATAATTCCTTAACTTGATTTTTAAATTCTAAATTTACAATAATTAGGAAATCACACCCAATTCTTTCCCGACTTTCGTAAATGCTGCAATGGCTTTGTCCAAATGTTCTTGTGTATGGGCAGCTGAAAGTTGCACACGGATTCTGGCTTTGTCTCTCGGCACGACCGGGAAGAAAAATCCGATGACATAAATTCCTTCGTCCAATAATTTATCTGCCATCACTTGTGAAAGTTTGGCGTCGTACAACATCACCGGGACTATCGCAGCATCACCATCGGGAATGTCAAATCCGGCGGCTTTCATTTCTTTGCGGAAATATTCGGCATTGTTCATGACTTTATCGCGAAGCGAAGTATCGGTTTCCAGCATATCCAAAACTTTTAGAGCCGCACCGACGATTCCGGGCGCCAAAGAATTGGAAAACAAATAAGGACGGGATTTTTGACGCAGCATTTCGATGACTTCCTTTTTGGCAGAAGTAAATCCGCCCATCGCACCACCCAATGCTTTTCCTAAAGTTGAAGTGATAATGTCTATCCTTCCCATCACTTCGTTGTGTTCGTGTGTTCCGCGCCCGGTTTTTCCGATGAATCCGGTAGCGTGGCTGTCATCTACCATAACCAACGCATCATATTTGTCTGCCAGATCACAAACACCTTTCAAATTGGCAACGATTCCATCCATGGAAAAAACCCCATCGGTCACGATGATTTTAAAACGGTGATTTTTTGTAGAAGCCTCTTTTAATTGTGCTTCCAAATCTTCCATGTTATTATTTTTATATCGGTAACGGGCTGCTTTACACAAACGAACGCCGTCGATGATGGATGCATGGTTTAATTCGTCTGAAATGATCGCATCTTCTTCCGTAAACAGAGGTTCAAACACTCCACCGTTTGCATCAAATGCTGCAGCGTATAGAATCGTATCTTCCATTCCCAAAAATTTAGAAATACGGGATTCCAATTCTTTGTGAATGTCCTGCGTTCCGCAAATAAAACGTACAGACGACATTCCGTATCCTCGATTATTCAATATATTCTGGGAAGCTTGAATAATTTCAGAATTATCGGAAAGTCCCAGATAATTATTGGCACAGAAATTCAATAATTTGCTTCCGTTTTGAAGTGTGATTTCAGCGGCCTGTGGTGAGGCAATGATGCGTTCACGTTTAAATAACCCTTGGTTATCGAGGTCAGACAAGGTATCTGTTAAGTGTTTTTGGAATTTTTCGCTGTACATATTTTTGTTTGTTTCAAGTTAAATGTTTCAAGTTTAATTTGGTTAACAAATATAATCGTTTTTGGATGGATGAAGGAAGTGGGACGATGGAAGTTTTTTTGAATTTTAAGTTTTAAATGTTGAATTTTGAATGCTAAATTCATCAGTAAATTGAAACTCATTCAAATAACCCAAAAAGAAATTTCAGTTGTGCAAAATCTCGCACGAGAAATCTGGAATGAACATTACATCAAAATTCTTTCACAAGAACAAATCGATTATATGCTGGATTTGTTTTATTCGCAAGAAAAAATCCAATTGGAACTGGAAGAAGGTGTGGTTTGGGAAATGTTGATGAACGAAGGAAATCCCATCGGATATCTGGTGTGTAAAATTGAAATGGAAAAAATCTATATTTCCAAAATCTACCTAAAAGCGGAAACGCGCGGAAAGGGTTTGGGAAAATTATTACTCAACCGTGCAATCGAATTAGCCAGGCAAAATGATAAAAATTCCATTTATTTAAACGTCAATAAAAACAACACTGATTCCATTGTTTTTTATGAACGAAACGGTTTCCAGAAAATCGACGAAGGTGTTTTTGACATAGGAAACGGTTATGTGATGGATGATTTTATTTTGGAGTTGGGTCTATAAATTTATTTCATCCATTTATTCAACCGTTCTGCTTCACGATCCAACTGGGAAGCGAGAGATTTCAAACGGGATTTCAAAAGAAGTTTTCGTCCTTCGATCGTTCGGGTATAAATCAGTTCATAATTACCCACCCAAGTTCCCCATTGGGAAGCAAAATATTCTGCCGTATTTTTCTTTTTGCTCAACAATTCGGGAACCGAATGAAAATCCTGTTGTTTGACAATTCCTTTGAACCAACTTTTACGTAAAATGACATAGCGAGGATTATCAATCGGTGAAACAATTTCAAACAATGCATGGGTGAAAACCGATTTATCAAAGGTCGAACCGCCTTCCAAATGACAAAAAACAGCACCTTCATTGTCTTGTGTCGTGACGACTTTTAATTGGGAAGCATCCGTATGAACCGCTCCGCTTCGAATCAGCGAATTTTTCAATGCTTCGGCGATGTTATGAATATCTTTCGAAATATCGCGGTATTTGATATACAACCGAAACGCTTTAAATGCCCTACCACCAAAATAAAGAATTCCTCCCACTACCAAAGCTCCCATCGCAATGTTCAAATCATAAAGCGATCGGATATTTTTAAAGAAACGACCAAAAACCTGATACGCAAATTCCAAATAACCGGAAACCGTAATCCCAAGTGAAACCATAAAATTGGCAAGCGTTTTCTGGTAATACATTCCCGTTACTTTTCCATATGTATGTTCGCTGGAAAAAGGAATTTTCACTTCTTCCACCAAGCTTACACCCGATTTCAATGCTTCTTGCCATCGGGAATTCAGCTCATTTCTATTTTTAGCCTGAACAAACATTTTAGTATTTACAGAACTAGATTGGACTACTAAATCTTTGATTTCGGGTAAATCCAATCGTGCCATTCCGTTTTCGATCGTTGGTTTTTCATAGAACGAAACCCCGACAAAACTTCGAAATCTCCTTCTCAAAACCTCTAAATCCGCTCCCGCTAACTCATCGGTAGGATCCAAACTGACGATGTGCCAAATGTTGGAAGTTTTTTCCGAATTCTCTTTCTGGATACGAATCGCACGCCCGCACATTTGGTTGGACATCACAAATGAACCGACAAAACTTGCCAAAATCAGCGAATTTATGGCCGGTGCATCCCAACCTTCGCCCAATAAAGATTTCGTTCCGATTAAAACTTCAATTTCGCCTTGCTGGAAAATTTGTGTAACAATATGGACAATTTCATGTTTGACCTGTTCGGTTTGAGAAATTACAACATAGTTTTCATCGTAAGCCAAATCCGAAAATCGAATTTCTGTGATTCCCAAACGCTCCGTTTCTTTTTGGAAAATCTCAACCGCCGATTTGGGAAGGATAATGACAGAACCCGTCAGTACACCTATTCTTTTAGCATTTGAATTTTCCCTTCTCAATTTTTCAAAAATCGGAATCACGCCCAGTTTATTGATTTCTAAATTGTTTTGGGAAGAATTGATCAGAAATTCTTTTCGGATGAAATCAGAAAGAATGACCATCCGCAAATCCTTTGCCAATGAATTATATTCAAATTCCACAATATCTTTTATTCCATCCAATTTATTAATGCTCGAAGCAAGTGAACCCGAAATTTGTTGGTTTTGAAAAAAGCTGATTTGGTTTCTGTCGATGGCTCCGGCTCTTCTTAATTTCGCTTCGATTTGGTGTTTGTATTCATTGAATTCTTCGAAATATAGTTTCTCTTTAAAAAAAAAGAAATCAAGCAAAACCTCCATCCATCTATAATTGAGAAAAGGAATTTCATAATCCTTTCCTCCTATTATTTCCAAATGAATTTTGGGAATTTCCCGTTTGTTATCATGTAAGAAAATGAGAATAGCCGAATAAAACGAAATATTTTCATAAATCCAATCGAGATTTTGTTCCGGATTTACCCAAACGGGGTGTTTTTCAACCGCTTGAAGAATCGTTGAATCATAACGCAATTCGTTAAAAATCCGTTCGATATTTTCTCGAAATGCAAGAATCTTATCCCTTTCTTTTTCAGTCGGTAACGTAAAATAAATCAAATCCTGATGCGGACACAAATCGCCCTCTTTCATCAACTCGGGAACGGAAATTTCCGTATCGACAGGACCATTAAGCGCAATGTATCGGTTCCATTCGGCAGCAGTTACGTCGTAAGGCGGCGTAGCCGTTAAGCCAACTATGGTTGGTTCAATTCGTTCTTTGACTTTATTGAGCGTATTCCACCATTCGTTTTTGAGATGATGTGCTTCATCTACGATGATTACTTCTACATTTTGCTTTTGTAATCCTTTTAAAATTTGTTCCAAATTGGCATTGGAAATTCTTTCGATTTCCTCCGAATCGGTTATTTCCTCTTCCAAATCTACTTCGTCAATTATAGTATTGGTGCAAGCCGCATGCAAACCCTGATAAGTAGAAACCGTAATAAATTTCGGATTTCGAATGTCCCGTGAAATCCATTCCGGTCGGGATTCGGTTGGAAGAAATAATTCGCAGAAACGTTGGATCCATTGATTTCGAATGGCAAGGGTTGGAGCCAAAATCAGCGTCGGTTTGTTCAACCGCAACATCACTTCCAGTCCCAAAACCGTTTTTCCCGAACCCGGAGGAGCTACCACATGCAGATGCTTGTCTTCCAAATGCATATTCAATTCATCCAACACCCTTTGTTGGTATTTACGCCATGGATATTTGAATTGTATGTCTTTAGAGAATTCTTTCAACAGAAAGTTGTTTTATCAAATGTAGGCGATTTAGGTATTTTTGCAAACTTTTAAAAAAGCTTGATATGATAAGCTGTAAATAAAAAATCCAATCCCTTTTCAGAGATTGGATTTTGAGTTATTGTTAATCCATACGTCTTGGTTCTCGATATCCTCCTTATGGCGGACAGGCATTCTCCCTACGGTCGAACACTCGAACTGACGCAATGAAAACTATCTTACCAAGATGCTTTTTTCACGCCCGGGATAAGTCCTTGGTTAGCCATTTCACGGAATGTAACACGTGAAAGTCCGAAAGTTCTCATATATCCTTTTGGGCGACCTGTCAATTTGCAACGGTTGTGCAAACGTACCGGAGAAGCATTTTTTGGTAATTTTTGAAGTGCTTCAAAGTCACCTGCTTCTTTTAACGCTTTGCGTTTCTCTGCAAATTTAGCAACTAGTGCTTCTCTTTTGCGCTCACGCGCTTTCATTGATTCTTTAGCCATAATTTTATGAGTTTTGAGTTTTGGGTTTTGAGTTATGAGTTAAAAAACTCACAACTCATCACTCATAACTTATTATTTTTGGTCTTTTTTAAATGGTAAACCGAATTTCTCTAACAAAGCTTTCGCTTCTTTATCTGTGTTGGCAGATGTTACAAATGTAATATCCATCCCTTGGATTTTCTTCACTTTGTCGATGTTGATTTCAGGGAAGATGATCTGTTCTGTGATACCCAAATTGTAGTTTCCTCTACCGTCAAATCCTTTTGCGC
>JBEBVY010000012.1:0-41964 GCA_040392505.1 Moheibacter lacus
ATTCATTCGTTTGGGTAGTGATTATTCGGACAACTATTACGAATACGAAATTCCACTAAAATATACCGCCAAAACGCCGGATGGAAATCCGTCGCGTATCTGGCCCGACGAAAACCTGATCGACATTTTTACAGATTATTTTGTCGAAGCCAAAAAAGCAAGAGACCTGGAGGAAGGAACCAATACTCTGGAGCGATATGCTTTCGTTCCTGATGAGGAAAATCCGCTGAAAACCATCTATGTAAAAGGCCGGCCTTCATTGGGCGGTGTGACTTCCGTGATGATAGGTTTGCGTTCAACCAGTGCGCAGGATAAAGAAGTTTTGGTTTGGGTAAACGAATTGCGTTTAAGCGAAATCGATAATGAAGGCGGATATGCCGCCATGGGAAGTTTAGGATTTACCCTCGGTGATTTTGCGCAAGTGCAAGTATCCGGTAGTGTGAGTTCTGCAGGTTTTGGTGCCATAGACCAGGGACCAAGTCAGCGTAACCAGGAAGACACCAGAGATTATGCCCTGAATGCGCAAGTGAAACTAGATAAATTCATGCCAAAAGAATGGGGTATGGAAATTCCGTTTAATGTTTCTTTGAGCGAACAATTTTCAGATCCTAAATACAATCCGCTTGATAACGATGTTCTATTTGATGAAGATCCGCGAAAAGAAGAATTAAAAGATGTGGTGAGAACCTATGCACAACAAAAATCTTTTACTTTCAGCAACATCAGAAAAATAAAAACGAATAACAAACCGGCGAGGTTCTATGACGTTTCCAATTTTGCTTTGTCATTTATGTATGCCGATAATTATAACCGCGATGTTTATACCGCTTATAATTTGACCAAAAACGTAAAAGCATCTTTAAATTATACCTATGGATTCCCGGTAAAAAGCATTCGTCCGTTGAAAGATTGGAGAGCGGTTCAGGATACAGCCAAATCAGCTAAATACCTGAAATTCTTAAAAGAATTCAATGTAAATCCATTGCCGACCAGATTGTCCTTCCGTACGGACATCGACCGTGTTTATACCGAAAGACAATACCGCGATTTGAACCAATTCTTTGGTGGAACTTCTTCTTATCTTTTCCCGGTTGCTTTCAGTAATAATTTCTTGTTCTCCTGGCAATATAACGTCGGATTTGATTTGACGAAATCATTGCGTTTGGATTATACTTCTGCTACCCGAACTTTAAACGACGGAGCAGCATTTGAATATGCGGACAAGGCTTTGATCTGGAATAATTTATTCAAAGTAGGACGTCCGGTGAATTATGATCACCAAATCCAATTGAACTGGAAAACGCCGATTTATATGTTCCCGTACATGAGTTGGGCGAATTTAGAATTAGGCGTAAGCAATAATTATAATTGGCAGGCGCGCTCAACGGTATTCTTAAACGCACCCAACACGGACGGACAAGGACTCGGAAACATTGCCCAAAACGCAAGTAATTTCACGATGATCGGTGATTTTGATATGACCAAATTATATCCGGAATTCAGAGGTTATGGTAAAATGGATTCTATAAAACGAGGAAGAAAAAGAGAATTGGATTCATTGAACAGAGCGTATGAAGGTATGACCTTTAAAGCGCTGCGTAAAATCAAAAAACCATATAAATTCAAATCCAAATACCGTGGACAAGATTATATGTGGATGGTGGTTTCCAGTGTCAAACGTTTCCAATTCAATTATAACCAACAAAACGGAGCCGTGATTCCGGGTATTCTGGCAGAGCCCAATTTCTTCGGATTTGGAAAAGACGGAGGACCAAACGCCGGATTTATTTACGGAACCGAATTTGACATCAAACGAAAATTCATCGAGTCCGGAAATGATTGGGTAACAAGAAGTGATCAATTATTGGAGCCGTACGTAATTACCCGTGGAACCAATTTCACGGCGACCTCCATGGTGGAACCATTCCCCAATCTGAGAATTGATCTGAACGCCAAACGTTCCTCTTCTTTCAGAAGTACAGAAAACGGATTCAATCTGAGGACTTATGAAAATCCGAATATCAATATCTATTTGGACAGACAGCAAACGTTGAACAGTAGTAATATTTCTATTTCGACTGCATTTATGGATCCGGATGCCATGTATCAATCCTTTTTGGACAACACAAAAGTCATTTCCGAGCGTTTGGGTATGGCCAACGGTATGGCACCGACTGGAGACGGATATTTCGACGGATATGGATTGTCTAATTATGATGTGTTGATTCCGGCCTTTGTATCGGCAGTTGAAGGTAGAAATGCGAGCAAAACCTCTTTGGGTTACAACCGTAAGATTCCTTTACCGAACTGGTCCATTACTTATACGGGGATGAAAAACATTCCTTTGATTAACCGTTATTTTGAAGTGTTTGAATTGTCACATACTTATTTGTCTTCCTATACCGTAAACGGAATTCAATCCAACCCGAATTATTATATGAATCCGGAATCAAGGGATTTGAACAATAATTTCTATTCGGAAAATATTTACGGTACGGTAAACATGATCGAATCATTCTCTCCGTTGATCGGGATAGACATGACTTTCCGAAACAGCTTCCAGTTCAGAGCGCAATATAACCGTGACCGATTGATGACCATGAGTTTGAGTAATTATACTTTGACGGAAGATTATGGTACTGAATATGTGTTTGGGATGGGATATGTCATCAAAGATTTGAAATTTAAAATGCGCTATCAGGGAAAAAATAAAACTTTTAAAGGCGATATGAATTTCCGTGCAGATGTCCGCATGAGAGACAGTGAAACACGTATCAGAAGAATTTTGGATGGAGATTCCCAAGTTACGGGAGGACAGAAATTGATGTCCATCCAATTCTCAGCCGATTATGATTTCAGCAAGAACCTCAATTTGCGTTTCTTCTGGGATCAAATGTTGACCGAATATAAAATTTCAACGGCTTATCCGATTTCCACCATCCGTGCCGGATTAAGCTTAACTTTGTCATTTGGAAATTAATTAATTTGAAAAATAAAAAGCTATGAACGTTCCACAAGAATTAAAGTACAGTCAGGATCACGAATGGGTCAGAGTAGAAGGAAATACGGCTTACATCGGAATTACCGATTATGCACAGGATCAATTGGGCGATATCGTTTATGTTGACATTTCTGCTCAGGAAGGCGATGAAGTGGCTTCAGGTGAAGCATTTGGTTCTGTTGAAGCTGTAAAAACGGTTTCCGATTTGTTTATGCCGGTTTCAGGGAAATTGATTGAAATCAATGAAGATCTGAATTCCGAACCGGAAAAAATCAATTCAGATCCTTTTGGAGCAGGTTGGATCATCAAAATCGAACTTTCCAATGCTTCTGAATTAGACGCTTTGTTAGATGCAGCAGCTTATCAGGAAATTACAGGATAATTTCGGAAATAAACTAAGCCGGTTCCTCTTTGGGATTTATACGCTGATTCTGTTGGCTGTGACTTTATTGCCGATGAGTGTCATTCCTTCAGAGGGGGAAAGTTGGTTTTCCAAAATACAGATAGAAAATGGAGACAAAGTAGTGCATTTTGCTTTGTTCTTCATTTTCACTTTTTTAGGATTTGCCTCCTATTATTTTAAAAAGAATTACCAAATTTGGCTTTTTCCCATTCTGTTTGGATTGATGATCGAAATCCTTCAGCACTTTCTCGGTTGGGGGAGAACCTTTGATATTTGGGATATCACAGCCAATGTTACCGGAACATTTGCAGCTTATTTTTTGCTGATAAAAAATATACCAAAAACTTAATTTTTAGATGAGACTATCTTAATAGTACAATCATAGTTTTGGCAATTTATTAATCCAAAACCATGATTAAATTTTTATTCTTTTTTCTTTCATTTAGCGTTTTTGCACAAATTCCCATGTATTATCAGTCAATTGATTTTACCCAAACGGGACAAGATTTGCAGGAAGATTTATCTAATCTGATAACAGCAACTCACACACATGAATTGATTTATACACCGGAAGTTTGGGACGCGTTGAAACTCGCTGATTTGGATCCTGAAAATCAAACCAGAGTATTTTTGATTTACGGATACGATGACACAGATGAAGACTTCATCAACGACAGGACACGTGATAAAAATGCAAGTTGTCATACGAGCTATTGTGACGGGAAGTGGGTTCGCGAACATGTTTTTCCCAAGTCTTTGGGAAATCCATCTTTTGGTAACGAAGGACCCGGCTCAGATGCCCATTCCATTCGTTCTGTGGATTATCACTGGAATAATACGCGGTCGAACCGAAAATTTGCATCGGGAGAAGGAGATTCTCATGTTACAAGTAACGGACTTTTCTATCCGGGAGATGAGTGGAAAGGAGATGTTGCACGTATGATGATGTATATGCATCTCCGATACCAAGATCGTTGCACGGCAAATCAAGTAGGGCAAGACACACATTCTTATCATGCAGATATACCGGATATTTTCCTTCAGTGGAATGCCGAAGATCCTGTAAGCGAACATGAACTCGTTCGAAATGAGGTCCTTCAGGATATGCAGGGAAATCGAAATCCATTTATTGACAATCCCTATTTGGCAACTGTAATTTGGGGAGGACCGGAAGCCGAAAATACCTGGCTGAATATGAGTGTTCAAGACGAAGTTTTCGCACTTACACAAGTTTATCCAAATCCGTCAACCGGAATTTTTAATTTGAAATCAAATAAAATAATCCGTTCTGTTTCTTTATTTACAAATATAGGAAGCAAAATGTATAACCGGGAAATTTACAAAACAGAAGCCCAGATAGAACTTGGTCAATACAATGGAGGAACATATATCTTATTGATTGTTTACACTGATAATACTAAGGAAACAAAAAAAATAATCATCAACAACTAATTTTTCTATTCAAACCCAGATCGGCTTTATTCTGTTATTATAGATAATCCGGATTTTGATTAAAAGAAAAAACCATCTGAAAAGATGGCTTTTTCTTTCTAAGGAAGTTTTTATTTCTTAATTATTTTATAAGTTGCTTTTTGCCCTTTCGATTCTACCTGCATCAGGTATAAACCGGTTGGGAGTTTTGTCAGATCTATCTGCCCGTTTGCAAAACCAATGGTTTCTTCCAATACCCTTTGCCCGGAAACATTGTAAACCTGAACAGAATCAATCCTGTTTTTTCCTTTGAATGAAAGTTTGCCGGTTGTCGGGTTTGGATAGTATTCAAATCCCGCTATTTCATTGTCTGAAACATCCAGTAAAGGGGATGATGTTATATATACATCGGAATAACCTTCTGTGTTAACAGCATAGACATAGTACGTTTGCCCGGCTTCGACATCAATGGACGAAATTGATGATTGGTCGCAATAATTTGTAGTTTGATCAACGAAAGTTAAATCGGATTCGGTAGAGTTTTCATCCGGTGCCGAATAAAAACTTATATACGTATCTCCTGACGGAGTTACGACTTCAGCAGTTATAGTTGCATTTTCTTCAGCAGTAAATTTATACCAGACTCCTGTTTTATTAAATATGCTACACCCTGTAGGATTAAGCATTTCTTCTGTGGCATATTGTAACATTTGGTTATCATCTCTGTAAGGGAATCCGCTTATCTCATCTATGTCATAAGCATTTCCTATTAAATCATTAGGCGGACGTAATTGAAAGCACTCTACAGTTGCATTCCAGCCTTCATTTAAGGTGTAATCATCATCACTATAAAGTACAAAAGTCAATTTCCCGCTTCTGTGTGTAGCCCTGAATGTACCGGGGTTTACAGTTCCGGTAAAACCACCTTCCGGAAAACCTGTTTCTGTTGCAGGCTGGCCACTGTGAATTAATGGAAAGTATCTGTTTGGCCCATCATACACATACAATGCATCATGACCGTCTTGTAAGTCAAATTCTAAGAAAGTAACTTCTACCCCTTCTCCTTCATTTTCGGGACTAATTGTCCAGTCGTGTCCGCCATTTAGTTTGCTGTAATAGGTTTCGTTTCCTCCTCCATGATCATAAAAATTTTGGATACCACATTTGGGCGAATCTAAGATTGTCTGAATTCTTTTCCTTGTAGATCTTTTACTTGTTCCATTAGCGCCACAGTCTCTTATGACATACAGATCATAGAAATAACCACTCGTTAAACCTGTAATCGTTACAAAAGACTCATATTGCGGTGTGTGCCCTGATTGTAAAGGCGTAGCTGTTTCCGGATTTTCTCCTTTGTAATATATTTCCCAATCATAGCCATTAACAGCATCCTCCTCGTCAAAGTTAATCCACACAAAATCGATTTGATCTCCTGTGTAAGAAACAGCTTCTATATATATATAGGTTCTACACAGCTGGAAGTATCTGGAAATAATTCTCCATAAGAATACCATCCATGTTCTTGATGATAAACACTTGAGCCATCTATAAATGCCTCAGATCCTAAGTGACCGGTTGTGGGATTAAGCTGACTTTTAAATCCATACCGATATTGGTAATTTGCTGTATAAACAACATTCAATCCATCCATACCGCCAACATCCCCTATATAATCTGCGTCAGGATTGTTAGGGTATAAAGCCCCTAATAAGGAAGTTGCTCCGGTAGCTAAATTGACGGTGTGGGAGTTTGCTTCTTTGGATTCTATAATATATCCCAACCCGTTATAAATGCCTAAAGCAATAGGGTGTTCCCCATTTGTAAAACCAAGAGACCCTACCAAGGTTGCGGTAATTGCAACCGGGTCTATGATATATAAATGGGTAGTGGTGATAGCATATAAAATTCCTGTAGATTCGTCAAATTCCATCCCTTGCCAGTCGCTCAGCATATTTCCTAACAGTGTATAAACACCTGTTTCTACTGTAAGTTGGTAAAAATTCCCTGCCTCATCCAGTACATATCCTGTAGAAGGGTCATTGGGGTTTATAGCACCTGCATTTTCCCCGGAAGCAATTGGGGAAGGAGCAATGAAAAACATGCTATCATCGATCGTGCCCAATGCAGAAAATTGTTTGGCGACATTATCTGCCAGATAGGCTCTTGACTCCTGTGCCATGCCTGTTACACCAATCAAAATAGAAATAAATAAAGTAAATTTTTTCATATTTAAATATATTAAATTTTATGCTTTGCAATGTAGGTTCTAAAAGGCAGGTACGGAATACGTAGTCACACGTATATACTACGCAGGAATACTTAATAAACTATTTGACATTTCGAGTGAAGCGTATCGTAATGACAACGTATTCCCTTGTCATTTGGACAGAGCGAAGGATGAGCGACGAGAAATCTGGAAAGTATTGTAGTTAGATTCCTCCTTCGTCGGAATGACGGTGCGTTCGTTTGTCATTTCGAATGAAGCGTAGCGAAATGAGAAATCTAAGGTTTGAGGAAGTTAAATTTTAAAGAATAGTTTTTATAGATTCCTCGTGCCTCGGAATGACAGCGTGCTCCTTTGTCGGAAACCTAACGAAGTGGTTCGACGAAGTCAATGCCAATTGTGCTCTTTATTCAGTTTTTAATTTTTCAGACAACAGCAATACGCTTGCTTACGCAGTATATACGTGCTACTACGTATTTATATAAGTTTTTTTTCGCAATACATTTGAAGCAGATAAAAATCATCACTATTTATTGACGACAGTTGACAGTCATAGGTTAAACATTATAAACTATTAATTATGAGAAAAAAATACTTTTTTGGAGCATTACTTTTGAGTTTAGTTACTATTACCTCTTTTTCTCAGACAACGGTTATTCACAGGCCACTTACAGAAAACGCCTATGTACATTCTACAAAAGGGACTGACGGTTCTATGTTTGTGGCGGCCGATTCTTTTGTACTGACGGAAGAAATTGCGATTGGCGAGATTGATGTTCCCGGAAGATTAGGATCTAATATTGGGTATTTAGGTACTTTAGAAGTGGGTTTTAATGTTTATATTTATGCTGATAATGGTGGTGTTCCTGCAGGAGATCCAACCCAACCGGGAACCGGAATCTTGGAATTGTCAGATATCCCTCCTGTATATTATTCAAAGTACGAAAATGGTCTTCCATTTTACAACAGAACAGATTTTATTAATATCCAAATTACTGACGCAAATGGTGGAGAACAGGTAATATTACCTCCCGGAACTTATTGGGTATCATTTTTTCTTACAGTAGAAGGAGCGGCAACCGGTCAGGGAAGGTGGTCTTGGCTAGGCTCCATACAGGCAGATCCACTTCCTCCGGTTGAACCGGTAATTATTGATCCTTATGATTGGTATGGGTTGGGATATACTGACTGGACGAATCTCTCCGGTATTCTTGGCGGTTCATTTCCAAGCTGTGCGTGGACACTTCGCAGTGAATCCATTGTTTTAGGAACCGGGGAAAATGAGCTTTCAAAAGTAGCGGTGTACCCTAATCCAAGTTCGGGCATTGTAAATGTATCTATCCCGGAGAATATAAAAGTATATGGAAGTGGTTTGTTCGATGCCGCCGGGAAAAATATAAATAACGTCAGGCTGGTTAATGGCTCATTAGATATTTCATTTCTCCCGAAAGGTGTTTACTTATTACGAGTGGAAACTTCAGAAGGTGTTTTAACCAGAAAGATCATCAGAAAATAAGGATTGAGTGTTAATTATAAATTGAAATGTGTTAATTAATGTAAGAGAGGGCATAGCATAGTTATAGCGCCCTCTTTTTTTGTTTGGATAAAAGAAAGAACCCGTTGTCATCCAGAGTGGAGCGAAGGATCTAAGTGAGTGGAATCGGATTCTTCCTTCGTTGGAAACCTAACGAATTGGTTCGACGAAGTCAATGACAGCGCGCTCCCTTGTCAGAATGACAACGTATTCCTTTGTCATTTCGACAGAGCGAAGAATGAGCGACGAGAAATCTGGAAAAGTGCTGTATTAGATTCCTCGTTCTTACCAAAACCTATCGGTTTTTCCTCTTAATATCAAATCTCGGAATGACAGGGTGTGTTTTATTCAGGGTAGATTAATGATTCATGATAATATCTTTATGAGTAGCTGCCCAGATATTTAGAGATTTTGGCGGTGAGTCGTTCCATATCTTGGATATGATGTTGCTACGGTGTTTTTCAACTGTCCTGATTGATATATGAAGTGTATCAGCAATTTCAGCGTTTGATTTTTCTTGTGCGATCAATTTAAGAATGGTTATTTCAGACGGTGTCAGCCAATTCAGTTTTTTTATTTCGTTGGAAGCATCATTTAGCTGTTGGGAGTTAAATGCCGTACTGAAATATTCTTTACCATTGAGAACGGAGTCCATGCATTTTTCGATTTCTCCGAAAGAATCTTCTTTAAGTAAATAACCATCTATCTGGAGCGATTTTGCCTGGATTATAAATTCGGGTTCCCTGTGATAGGAGAACATGATAAATTTTGTTTTCACACCTTTTTCCTTAGCCATTCTGACAATTTCAAAACCGCTCAATATAGGCATGTCGATATCTAATAAAGCAATCGTAGGGTTAAGGTGTAGTATTTGTTCCAGGGCCTGCGTACCATTTGCGGCGTGCCCCACTACATTATACCCGTTTGCTGTGAGCTCATCCAATAATCCTCTCAACAACATCGGGTGATCGTCAGCAATTACAATAGAAAAATCTTTCTTGTTAAACATTTTGAATAGGTATTGTTAATATTATAGTCGTTCCAAAGTTAGGTTTGGATTTAATGTCCAAAGACGAATTTAAAATTCTTGCCCGTTCAATCAATGTTCTCATCCCTAAACTTGTTCCGGATTTTAGTTTTTCCTGGTATTCAAATCCATTGCCGTCATCTTGTACCATTACCTCAATAACATTTTTCTTATTTTCAATATTTACAGAAACGACTTTAGCATTGGCATGTTTGACAATGTTATTCAATATTTCCTGCAAAATCCTGTATAAATGTAGTGAGTCTTCTTTAGATAAATGCGGATCAATGTTTTCAATTTCATTGGTGAAAAATATATCGGTATTTGCATCTACCTCATTTATCATTGCCAGAATTGCTGCGGTTATTCCCAATTTATCCAATGTCGCAGGATGCAACCCTCTTGATATTGATCTTAATTCATCTAAAGTGTTTGTTGCTAAGGATTGGATATCTTCATTGTCATATTTTTTTGTTTGCTTTGTCAGGAGCATAATTTTTTGCCCGACGCTATCGTGCAATTCCCTGGCTATTCTTATTCTTTCTTCTTCCTGTGCATTGATTAAATTTTGAGAAAAGGCGGTTTGCATTTTTTGTCTTCGCTTGGCGGCATTTCTGGAGCGTGCCAGTAATATAAATCCAAAAACCGATAACAACCCAAATCCTCCAAATAGTAGTAATTGGTTATAAAGTTTATTTTTCGCGTCTAAAAGTGCAATATTATTTTGCTGTTCTTTTATTTTTAAATCTCTTTTGTTGGTTTCATATAGTGTTTGGTAATATGACAGAGTTTTGATTTTCTTTATTCTCCCGATAGAATCTTTTATTTCGGAATAATTTTTAAAATGGATATATGCCTGGTCTATGTCTCCCATTGCCTCATATACATTTGACATAAAAAGTTCAGCATATTGAATGTTAGTGAAATTTGTTCCGTTAGACTTCAATTTCAAATACTCTTTTCCATATTTTAACGCTAAAGGATAATCTTTCTTTGCAAAGGCCAGGTGCATTAAGGCATCTAAATGTAGCTCTTTTACGTTTTCAATTCGGTCTTTATAGATTTCTTCAAACTCTTTTAAATAAAATTCTGCTTGTGGTATGCTATCGACCTCACAATATGCTATAACCAATCCCGTCAACGTGGTAGATTCATAAAATCGGGGATTGTCAGTCTTCCGGCCGGCAACTAAAGCTTTTTTAAAATTTTCAATACACTCTTTATCATTCCTTTGATTTTGGTTGTCCAATGCTGCGTTGTAGTAAAACGCACTTAAATGCCCATAGCTCCCAATCTTTTCTGCAAGCAAAATAGCTTCATCCCTTTCCCTTTTGGCTTCCTCATAGAATGAATTTTGGCTATACAAACCAGAAAGTATATTTCTTGCACTGATCACATAGTGGACATCATTTAGCTTTTGAAATATTTGCAAAGCATCCTGAAGTTCTTTTGATGCTTCAGAAAATTCCCCCATAAGACTCAGGGCATTCCCTTTGTACGTTTTTGCTAGTCCGATTTGTAAGTCATCGCCTGCCAGAACGGCTTCTTTCTCACTGAGGATATAAAACTCGATGGCTTTTTTCTGATCTTCAAGA
Organism: Moheibacter lacus; assembly: GCA_040392505.1. Lineage (GTDB taxonomy): Bacteria > Bacteroidota > Bacteroidia > Flavobacteriales > Weeksellaceae > Moheibacter > Moheibacter lacus_A. The sequence goes on from JBEBVY010000012.1 coordinate 11,216, forward strand.
TAAAAATAATTATCAGCCCCTTCCAGGTAATATTTTGATAAAGTTTTATGGCTGCCACATTTCTTTGCTTTATTTAAAAAATCTAAGAAAAGGCGGTTCCCTTCTTTTAGGTTTCCGGTAATATTGTTTTGGAAGTAAATTAAATAGGCCATATTCTTTGTTGCAATCCTCATCGAATCAAGCTCCAAAGCATAGCGAAAAGTTTCTTTTGCAATCGAATCACTTTGGAAATTTGTTTTTTCCTTGATATAGGTTGACAGGCTGTCTAACCATTTAAGTTTTTCTCCTTTGTGGGAAGAGGCATTGACTTTTTGGGTGAGCTTATCCATGATCTGCTCGGCTTTCTGAGCGGATGTTGACATAGAAGCAATAAAAAATAATGCAAATAGGAATTGTTTCATTTATAAATCAGTGAAAATCCATAAAATTTAAGCCAAGTTGTTTTTCAAAGATAGTTATAAACGTAAAATCGAATAAAATAAATATTTAAACTCTACAACTAAGAAACCATTGTTTCATTTCTTTTCGTAGAACGAAATTTGCATCTTTGCAATTACAAAATTGAGCTATGGCAATTCAGAAACCATCAATCCCGAAAGGAACAAGAGATTTTTCACCCGAAGAAGTAAGCAAACGTCAGTATATTTTTGACAAAATTCGTCATCAGTTTCAATTGTTTGGTTATTCGCCGATTGAGACACCTTCTTTTGAAAATCTCTCTACCCTGACCGGAAAATATGGTGAAGAAGGTGACCGGTTGATTTTTAAAATCCTGAATTCGGGCGATTATCTGGCAAAAGCAGATGAAAAATTATTGCAGGAAAAAAACAGCCAGAAACTTATCTCTACCATTTCCGAAAAGGCATTGCGTTACGACTTGACCGTTCCTTTTGCTCGATACGTGGTGCAACACCAAAACGAGATTACCTTTCCGTTCAAACGTTACCAGATGCAGCCTGTCTGGAGAGCAGATCGCCCTCAGAAAGGACGTTTTCGCGAGTTTTACCAATGTGATGCCGATGTGGTCGGAAGTGATTCGCTTTTACAGGAAGTGGAATTGATTTCGCTTTATGATGCAGTCTTTACCGAACTAAAGGTCCCGGTTGAAATTCATTTTAATAACCGGAAAGTTTTGAGCGGATTGGCAGAAGTGGCAGATATTTCTGACCAATTGATTGATTTCACGGTGGCTTTGGACAAACTCGATAAGATAGGAGAAGATAAGGTCAAGGGAGAAATGCTGGAAAAGGGCATTTCCCCGGAAGCGATTGAAAAGCTCTCTGCTTTGTTTTCGATGTCCGGTGATTTTGATGCTCAATTAAATTCTCTGGAAAATATCCTGAAAACTTCCGAAACCGGAATGAAAGGCATCGAAGAAGTTCGTTTTGCGTTTGAAAAAGTTCAGAAATTAGGATTAAAATCTGCCGATTTGGTGCTGAACCTGACATTGGCACGCGGACTGGATTATTATACCGGAGCCATCCTGGAAGTCAAAGCCAAAGGCGTTCAGTTGGGCTCAATCGGAGGTGGAGGACGATATGATGATTTGACCGGTATTTTTGGCATGAAAGGATTATCGGGAGTGGGTATTTCATTTGGATTGGACCGGATTTATTTGGTGCTGGATGAATTGAATTTATTCCCGCAATCGGTTGAAAATTCCCTGGATGTTTTGTTTATCAATTTCGGAGAAGCCGAAGCGGATAAATCCATGGAACTTGCCATGAAACTCAGAACAAAAGGAATCCGTTGTGAAGTCTATCCCGAACCGGCCAAAATGAAAAAACAAATGCAATATGCCGATAAAAAAGCGGTTCGATATGTGGCCATTTTGGGTGAGGAAGAATTGAAATCCGGCAAACTAATGCTCAAAAACATGGAAAACGGCAATCAGGAACCGGTTGCTTTTGAGAAATTGATTGAACATATCCTCTAAATACAATTCTACATCAACACAGTTATTTCTGAATAAATTTCGGATTTTTCAAAGTTGAGGGTCGGGTTTTTCAAAGTTAGTTATCGTATTTTTCAAAGTTGATCGCCGTATTTTTCAAAGTAGATCATCGTATTTTTCAAAATTAGTGCTATATTTGGCTTATTAAATCACTGGAAATGAGTGTAAGTAGAGCTTTAAAGAAAGAAATTGAGAAATACTGTAATAAATATCCTGTAATTGCCCTAACAGGACCTCGGCAATCGGGCAAAACCACTTTTCTTAAATCAGAATTTCCGGAATATCGTTATGTCAATTTGGAGAATCCGGATATAAGGAATTTTGCGGAAAATGATACCCGGAATTTTCTGAGTGAGTTTGACAAATATGTCATTATCGATGAAGCCCAACGAGCTCCTTTCCTGTTTTCATATTTACAGGCCAAAGTAGATGAGGACAAAATTATGGGACAATATATCCTTTCCGGTTCCCAAAATTTTCACCTGATGCAGAACATTTCCCAAAGTCTGGCCGGAAGAGTTGCGCTTTTCAAACTTTTTCCATTTGATTTTAATGAAATGAAATCTGAAAATCTCTTGGATCAGAATTATGCTGTCAACCTGCAAAGAGGATTTTATCCTGCTATTTTTGACCGCAATATTCCTCCCAAAACTTTTTATTCTAATTATATCCAAACCTATGTAGAAAGGGATTTAACCGAAATCATAAATGTCAAAGACCTGAAGGCTTTTCGTAATTTTGTTTCGCTTTGTGCTTCGAGGTCCGGACAATTGCTCAATCTCAATTCTCTTGCAAATGAATGTGGTATTTCCCAGCCTACGGCCAAATCATGGGTATCCGTTTTGGAAAGCAGTTACATTATTTTTTTGTTGCAACCCTATCATTCCAATCTGAACAAAAGGGTTACAAAAAGCCCCAAAATGTATTTTTATGATAGCGGATTGCTCAGTTTTTTATTGAAAATTCACGATCCTAAAGACCTGCTCATGCACCCGAAAAAAGGCAGTCTTTTTGAGAATTTCGTCATTGCGGAGTTCATTAAAAACAATTATCATCAGAATTTATTACGGGATTTCTGGTTTTGGAGGGATGTTCAGGGACACGAAGTAGATATGATTTGGCAAAATGATTTTTTACTAAATCTTGTCGAAATCAAAGCCTCTGAAACCATCATGTCCGAAATGTTCAAAGGCATGGCTTATTATGAAAATTTGGCACCGGAAACCATAAAATCCAAAATGCTGATTCATACCGGAAACTTTTCCCAACAACGGGATTTAGGGATAGTTGAGAGTTGGAGAAAGATAGATGAAATATAAAAATGGCTATATGGCTCAGGGTTTCCTCAAGCATGCGTCCATTCGCAAACGTTAAATAAAAACCAAACTTTCCTAAATTTTTCTATCTTTGATTTGGCTCAAAAAGCGAAACACAGAGGATGAGAAAACTAATTTTATTGATTTGCGCAGTTAATGCGCTGATTTCCAATGCGCAAAATATAACACTTGAAAATATTTGGGCAGGAAAATACTATGCGCCCGGACTATGGGGAATCAACCCCATGAATGACGGGAAACACTATTCCATCAATGAACAAAACGGAATTTACCAATATTCCTACGAATCTTTTATCAACAAATCCAATTCACAATCGCTGATCATTTCCGGAAGTTTTGACAATTATTCTTTCAGTTCAGATGAAAAATTTATGTTGTTGGCGACAGATTCCCAACCGATTTACCGGCATTCTTTCACGGCCAAATGGCAGGTTTATGATATGAGTTCGAAAACATTTAAATCCGTTTTTGACGGAAAACCCATTCAAGAACCGACTTTTTCGCCAGACGCCACCAAAGTCGGATTTGTGTTTGAAAACGATTTATACTATCAGGATTTATCAAACGGAAAAGTTACCCAAATCACCACAGACGGCAAGAAAAACGAAATCATCAACGGGATTTGTGATTGGGTGTATGAAGAAGAATTTGGATTTGTACGCCATTTTGACTGGAATACGGACGGATCTGCACTGGCTTTTGTGAAATTTGATGAGAGTAAGGTGCGCGAATTTTATATTCCTATCTATGAAAACAATCTTTATCCCTATGAAATGCGTTTCAAATATCCGAAAGCGGGTGAAGAGAATTCCAAAGTGAGTTTGCATGTTTATGATTTGAAATCAGGGAAAATCGATGCGGTGAACCTTTCATCTGTAGAAAATTATTATATCCCGAAAATCAAATTCACAAACGATAAAAATACGTTGGCGGTTTTGACATCCAACCGTCATCAGAATAAAGTCGATGTAAATTTTGTCGAAATCAATTCGCAGAAAGTATCTAAATTATTTTCTGAAACTGATTCGAAATGGATAGACACCGACAATTTTATACTGGAATTTCTGGAAGATAACAGTTTTATTTGGGCTTCTGAGCGTGACGGAAATCGTCATATTTATCATTACGATAAAACCGGAAAGTTGGTCAATCAAGTTACGAAAGGAGATTGGGAACTGACTGAATTTTATGGATTTAACCCAACAGATAAAACGGTTTATTTTCAGTCCAATGCATTGGATGGGAAAAGAGTTTCCACCGAAAAGCAGGTTTATAAAATCGGTTTGGATGGAAAAAACTTAATGGCACTGACCAATAAAAAAGGAACAAATTCCGCCGAATTCAGTAAAACTTTTGACTATTTTATCAATTCTTATTCCTCGACTCAGCAACCTTCGACTTATTATTTACGAAGTGGAAAAGAGATAAAGGAACTGGCGATCATTCGTGAGAGTTCGTCTGTGGCTTCCCAATTGGCAGCAGATGGAGTCGGAACAAAAGAGTTGTTTACGATTAAAATAAATGGAACGGATTTGAATGCCTGGATGATTAAACCCAAAGATTTCGATCCGAAAAAGAAATATCCGCTTTTGATGTACCAATACAGCGGTCCGGGTTCTCAGGAAGTCACAAATTCTTGGTATGATCTAAATGACCAATGGTATTTCATGCTGGCACAAAAAGGATATTTGGTCGTTTGTGTGGACGGACGAGGAACCGGAGGAAAAGGTGCGGATTTTAAAAAGCAAACCTATATGGATTTGGGTAAAAAGGAAGTGGATGACCAAATCGAAGCCGCCAGAGAGTTTTCCCGATATGAATATGTAGATGCTTCGCGAATTGGGATTTGGGGATGGAGTTATGGCGGATATATGTCGAGCAATTGTATTTTCAGAGGTGGTGATGTTTTCAAAATGGCAATTGCTGTCGCACCGGTTACCAACTGGCGTTATTATGACACCGTTTATACCGAAAGATTTATGCGTACACCACAGGAAAACCCGAACGGTTACGACCGGAATTCACCCATTACGTATGCAGGACAATTTAATGACAAAGAAGATCATTTTTTATTGATTCACGGAACGGCAGACGATAATGTTCATGTTCAGAATTCCATGGATTTGACTTCTGCTTTGATCCAAGCAAATAAGCAATTTGACATGATGATTTATCCTGACAAAAACCACGGGATCTATGGCGGAAAAACCAGAATTCAACTCTATACATTAATGACCAATTATATCCTGGAAAATCTCTAATCTATGAGCAAAATAATCAAAACCAAACATCCTAAAGGACTTTATTTCTTGTTTTTTACCGAAATGTGGGAACGCTTCGGTTACTATCTGATGCTTGGAATTTTTGTGCTCTATATGATCGATGTGGACACTGGAGGAATGGGTTTTCTGGATAAAAATGCTGACGATATTTTTGGGACATTTATCGCACTAACATATCTGACCCCGTTTTTAGGGGGATTTCTTGCAGACCGGGTTCTGGGCTATGTGAAATCGGTTTACATAGGTGGGATTCTTATGGCAGCCGGATACATTGCACTGGCACTTCCGGGTCTGACTTCATTTTATGTGGCTTTGGGCTTGATTATCATCGGGAATGGTCTGTTTAAACCCAATATTTCCACACTATTGGGGAATATATATTCGACAGAAGAATACAAATCAATGAAAGATTCCGGTTATAATATTTTTTATATGGGGATCAATATAGGTGCTTTTATATGCAATATCATCGCCGCCTTTATGCGGAACAAATTCAGTTGGGAAGCAGCCTTTGCTACAGCGGGAATCGGGTTATTAGTCGGATTAATTGTGTTTTCATTCGGATTAAAACATTTCAAGGAAGCCAATATCATCAAACCAAAAGAAAAAGGCGACATCGGAATTTCAAAAGTTCTGTTGTATGTATTTGTACCGGCCATAGTGGCGGGAGCCATCGGTTGGTTGATTCCCGGAAATCTTTTGGGAAGCGACAGCACAGATGCTTTTATCTTTGCTTGTTTACCTGTAATCGGATTTTATTTATCCCTTTATTTCCGTGCAAATCCAATCGACAAAAGACCGATTGCTGCATTATTGGCCGTATTTGCCGTAGGCGTTATGTTCTGGGCGGTATTTAAACAAAACGGAACCGCATTGACACGCTGGGCGAAATTCTATACCGAAAGAGCGGTTTCGCCATCGTTGGAAAAGCCGCTAAATGATCTGTATCTAGTGGAAGAAATTCCTTATGTGGACAGTGAAGTAACGGTTTATGACGAGCAATTCAGGGTTGTTCGGAACGAAGCCGGCGAAATTGAAAAAACAATCGGGAAGGACGTTTATTTTAGCAATATGAACCCGGAAGAACTTCCGATGGAAGGTGAAAGCATCTTTCTGGTAAATACAGAATTATTTCAATCGGTCAATCCCGCTTGGGTAATCATTCTCACGCCTTTACTGGTCTGGTTCTTCATCAGGCTTGGAAGGCGAAACAAAGAGCCTACCACTGCGGGAAAAATAGCATTGGGATTATTTATTTCAGCACTTTCCTGTCTGGTGATGGTAGCGGCTGCTTATTATGGAAATAATGGAAATATCAAAGTTTCGCCCTGGTGGCTGATTGCCTGCTACGGTGTAATTACTTTGGGAGAGCTCTGTCTCAGCCCGATGGGACTTTCACTGGTTTCGAAGCTGAGTCCGCCAAGATTAACTGCGCTGATGATGGGAGGGTTCTTCCTTTCAACATCTATTGGGAATAAGCTTTCCGGCGTTTTGGCGAGTCTTTGGTATGGATATGAGCACAAAGCGAATTTCTTCCTTGTAAATTTCGTCCTTTTGATGATTGCTACTTTATTTGCAGTGCTTATCCTCAGATGGCTGAACAGAATTATGAAAGAAAATAATGTACATTAAAAAAAATAAAATCAATACAACATGAGCGACACTACTTCACAATTTGAGGATTTAGAAAAAAAGACTCGGGGAAAAGGACATCCAAATGGGCTTTATAGCTTGTTCTTTACCGAAATGTGGGAAAGATTTTCCTACTATGGAATGAGGGCATTGCTTACTTTATTCCTGACGGCGCAACTGGTAACAGGCGGTTTCGGGCTTGATAGAGCTGAATCCCTTTCCATTTACGGTATTTTTACCGCTTTGGTTTATTTAACGCCTATACTGGGAGGATGGTTTTCAGACAAAATCCTAGGACAGCGAAAATCCATTTTAATCGGGGGAATCACCATGGCGATAGGACAGTTTATGCTGGCAGCCAGTGCGGGCGAATTCTTTATGCAAGGACTTGAAGATAGAAAATACTTTTTTTATCTGGGTCTGGGAGTTTTGATTTTGGGTAATGGTTTCTTTAAACCCAATATTTCAACCATTGTTGGAGATTTGTACGATAATGATGATCCACGTAAGGATGGTGGATTCACGATTTTCTATATGGGAATCAACATCGGAGCGTTTTTGTCACCATTTATAGCCGGTACGCTTGGCGAAAAAGTTGGTTGGCCTTGGGGTTTTGTGGCTGCAGGTGTAGGTATGTTGATCGGGGTACTTTGGTTTCATTTCCGAAGAAATACATTGGAAGGACTTGGTTTACCACCCAAAGCGATCGCAGCCGGAAGAACTGATCTCAACGGTAAGGACTGGATGGACATTCTGTTCTATACAATTGGAAATGTAGCGGTTGTTTTTGGGATAATGGCCTTTTGGGGAGCTACCAGTGATTTGATCCATACCATCGTAATCTGGGTTTTTGGAATTTCAGGTGCTTTGTTTATCGGAATGTCGATTTTCAAAGGAACTTCTGGCACAACCGAATGGACAAGGGTTTTTGTGATTTTGATTCTCGCTTTCTTTAATATCGTTTTCTGGGCAGGATTTGAACAGGCAGGTGGTACTTTTAATCTTTTTGCAGAAGAAAATACCAACCGTATGGTGGGAGGATTTCAGATTCCTACGACCTGGTTTCAAAACGTAAATCCGATTGCGATTGTAGCATTGGCTCCATTGTTTTCGATTCTTTGGATCAAATTAGCTGCTAAAAAATTAAACCCGCGAACGCCGGTTAAATTCGCATTGGCCATGTTCATTGGAGCGGTTGCGTTTTACATCATGTCTATAGCGGCCGATAATGCCAAGGACGGAAATCTGGTAAGCCCGATGTGGCTGGTGGTGGTTTATTTCTTGCTCACTTGTGGGGAATTAATGCTCTCACCGATCGGTTTGTCGATGGTAACCAAACTTTCACCGCATAAAATCGTTTCGATTATGATGGGTGTATGGATGGCAAGTTTCGCTTTGGGTAATTACCTGGCTGCAACACTGGAACAGATTCTTACCAAATATGACTTTAATTTATATCCGTTTATTTCGGCATTGATGGTCGGTTCAGGTGTTTGTCTGTTGCTGCTTTCTCCGGTTCTGAATAAGTTTATGAAGGGGATTCATTAATATTCTTCAAAAAAAAAGATTCTCTTTCGTTAGAATTTATAATTTAGCGAGGATGTTTTGAAAAAAAGCATCCTCTTTTATTTTACACAAATGACAACACTTGAACAAATCCAGAATTTTCAGGGAAAATACCCTAAACAAATCTGGTCACTCTTTTTCTCCGAAATGTGGGAACGTTTCTGTTTCTATGGTATGCGAGGAATGCTGGTTTTCTTTATGATTGACCAATTAAACTTTGAAGAAACCGCTGCCAATCTACAATATGGAGCAACTCAGGCTTTCGTTTATGCCTTCACTTTTGTCGGTGGACTTTTTGCCGATAAAATTCTGGGATTCCGAAAATCATTATTCTGGGGTGGTATTTTAATGATTGTCGGGAGTTTGATTCTGGCTACTGATCCTCATCAGTTTTTCTTTTTAGGAATTGCTTTTACGGTAGTCGGAACCGGATTTTTCAAACCGAATATTTCTACCATGGTAGGGAAATTATATAAACCCGATGATTCCCGTCGTGATGCCGGATTTTCTTTGTTTTATGCCGGAATCAATCTGGGAGCGCTTCTGGGAGGTTACTTATGCATCGCAATCGGGAAGGGTGAGATGCTCTCTTCTGTAATTGAAGAAGGAGCTAGATGGAATGTTGCATTTGGATTGGCTGCTATCGTGATGGTCATCAGTTTGATCAATTTTGTATTTACCCAAAGAAGCTTGGGGCCAATTGGTTTACAACCGCAAATCTCCAATTTGGATGGTACGTTTAAACCAATGCAAAAATGGAAAGAATACGGTGTTTATGTGTTGTCTTTGGTTTTTGTCCCTTTGATTATGACAATGGTTGCCAAAACCGAATATACCGATTATTTTATGTACACAATCGGTCCTTTGGTTTTGATCTATTTGTTTTATGAAATGTCCAAGGTCAATTCTGCAGAAAGAAAGAAGTTATATGCAGCGTTGGTATTTATTATCTTTTCCATCTTATTTTGGGGGATTTATGAGCAAAGCGGTGGGTCATTGAGCATATTTGCGGCAAAAAATCTGAACAAAGACTTGTTGGGGCTCGACCCGAATGGAGTCAATAATTCCGCCGGAGCATTCTTTATCATATTTCTTGCACCTTTAATCGGCTTGTTATGGATTTGGTTAAGCAAGAAAAAAATTGAACCCAATACGGTAATTAAATTCGGACTTGGTTTTATATTCCTCGGATTGGGTTATTATGTTTTGTTTGCAACTCGATTATTTGCTGATTTACAAGGTGTTACTTCGCTGAATGTCTTTACGATAGCACTTTTAGTAATTACTTTGGGAGAACTTTGTTTATCACCCATCGGATTGTCAATCATGACCAAACTTTCTACCGATAAACTTCAGGGAATGATGATGGGACTTTGGTTTCTGGCAAGTGCATACGGACAATACGTAGCCGGAATCATAGGAGCCAATATGGCAACGGCCAAAGCAGGTTCTACTAATTATGATGCACTGATTGCTTATACAGATGGATACAAGCAATTGGGATTGTACGCTGTAATTGCGGGTATTTTATTGATTCTGATTTCTCCGATGGTCAGAAAGTTAATGCAGGAAGTTAAATAATTAAAAAATTAAGAATTAAAGAAATAATTTATGGATGATAATTCCAATTTGATTCCCGAATCAGATTTTACAGAAGGAACCAAAAAATCTTTTTGGCAAACCATTAATTCACTCAACAAAAACTTCTGGATTGCTTCTATTATGGAGCTTTTTGAAAGATGGGCTTGGTATGGTATTTACGGACTTTTTGGTCTTTATTTAGTTGCTTCAACCGATCCTCAAACGGGTGGTTTAGGTTTTGACCATATTCAGAAAGGGAATATCATGGGCAATGTTGTGGCCATTCTTTACTTGTTGCCGATTTTCTTTGGTGTAATTGCCGATAGGATTGGTTATAAAATATCATTGGCAATTGCCTATATTCTGCTGATTGTAGGCTATTATATGATGGGTGAAGTAAGGACGTACTCAAGCGTGTACATGGTTTTCTTACTTGTTGCTGTAGGAGCTGCTTTCTTCAAACCCGTTGCTTCGGCAATTGTAGCGAGGAACACTGATGAAACAACCGGAACCCTTGGTTTTGGGATTTTTTATATGATGGTAAACATCGGCGGATTTCTGGGACCTGCAATGTCTTCTTATTTACGAACTGAATACGGATGGAAATTGATGTTCATTCAAGGAGCAGTAGTAATTACCATCAATCTGGTCATCTTGCTATTATTTTACAAAGAACCTAAAGTTGAAAAACCGAAAGACTCCATAGGCAAAGCCATTGTAGATTCATTAAAAGGAATTGTAGAGGCTTTGAAAGATGTACGTTTGGGTATTTTATTGTTATTGATGGTGGGATTTTGGACAATGTTCAATCAGCTATTCAATACCCTTCCCAATTTCATTGAAGACTGGGTAAATTCTTCTGTTTTAAGCAATTGGATTAATGCCAATATGCCTTCCGGATTAGCCAAACTATTAACTGACGGAGCGCAAGTAAAACCGGAATGGTTTACCAATATTGATGCTTTGATGATTATATTCTGTCAGGTTTTCATTTCCTTTTTTGTGACTAAAATGCGTCATATCACGGCTGTAATTCGTGGAGCCATCATTGCAACCATCGGGATTGCGCTTTCTTTTTATTTTGGGACGGTTTGGTTTGCCATCATCGGAACCATGATTTTCTCCATCGGGGAAATGATGTCTAGTCCGACGGTTTCTTCTTTCATTGCTCTGATAACACCCAAAGGAAAAGAAGGACTCTATCAGGGAACTTACTTTCTTCCGGTTGCGGCAAGTTATTGGGTAACGAGTTTTATTTCGGGCGATTTGTATCAGGCATGGTCAGACAAACTATCTCTTTTGAAGAAGGAGATGTCCAGCCGAAACATTGCGATGCCGGAAATTGTTTCAAAAGAACAATTTGTGGAAGAAGGCGCCAATAAATTTGGAATGAAATTAAGCGAATTCGAAAATCAATTTAACCTAAAAGCCGAGGAGGTGAATTGGGTAGAAGTGAAAAAATCTTTAGGAGAATTAGCAACACAAAAGAATGTCGATATTTCCCAATTGCATCTTCCTTTTTCCAAAAATGAGTACTTCCAGCTGGCCGAACAAAAACTCGGGATGGATCATTGGCAAATGGTGGAAATGTTATGGAATACGTATCAGCCCAATAAAATCTGGATGGTCATAGTAGGTATCGGAATGTTTTCTGTTGTTTCTCTGGTGATTTATGACCGGTTGATCATTAAGCCGATTGAAAAAAAGCTGAAAAAAGCCGAAGAGCAAATTGAAACCAATAAATTTTAAAAACCATAATAGCCCGTTTTTTTAGAAGCGGGCTTTTTGTTTAAAATAATCTTAGTATTTTGCGGGCTATAAACAAGAGCTATGCAAAATCAAACAAACAGCAATTTTTTTGACAAACAAAACCAGGTATTGGGACATCCTTCCGGATTATTTGTTTTATTCTTTACCGAAATGTGGGAGCGATTTTCCTTTTACGGGATGCGGGCTTTGTTGGTTTTGTTTTTGGTGAGTGCCGTCGGAATTGGCGGATGGGACTGGCCGAGAGAAAATGCCATGGCTCTTTACGGAACTTATTTGGCATTGCTTTATTTGACACCAATCATCGGCGGGCAACTTGCCGACAAATATTTGGGTTATAGAAAAGCCATCATCATCGGTGCGATCATTATGACGCTGGGTCATGCCAGTATGGCCATCGAAACGCCGTTTTCTTTGTATTTGGGACTATTTTTATTGGTCGTAGGAACAGGATTCTTTAAACCCAATATGACCTCGTTTATTTCGGTTTTGTATCAGAAACACCCTGAAAAAAAGGATGGTGCCTATACGATTTTCTACATGGGTGTGAATGCCGGAGCATTCCTCGGGATCATGCTTTGCGGATATTTAGGAGAAAATGTCGGATGGAGCTGGGGCTTTGGTTTGGCAGGTATCTTTATGCTTTTGGGATTATTGCAGTTTACATTGGCGCAAGGAATATTTGGGGAAGCAGGGAAGAAACCCAATAAGGACAATGATGAAATCGAGAGTGACGATCACCAGATTATTCACGACCAAAAAAATCCTTTTACGCTGATTGATAAAATATTGGTCGGAGTTGTGGCGGTTTTGGGTTTAACTTGGGTGATTAACGATCCGGTTTCTAAAATTTCCAAAACAAACATATTTGAAATAGGCGGTACAGACTTTTCCAATTATGCGATTTCCATCGCCTTGATTTCATTTGTGGTCTTATTGGTAACCCGAACGCTACGATACAGTAAAATCACCAAACACAGGATGTTTGCCGTCATGATTATCGCTTCCTTGATTATTTTCTTTTGGGCGGCTTTTGAGCAGGCAGGTGGTTCCATGAGTATATTTGCAAAGGACTATACCAACAGGGTTTTGGCGGGAAATCATGCTTTGATTTTTAACATAGTCGACATCATCATTACGGTCGTTCCGGTTGCGATTATCTCTTATGTTTTGTTTCTTTTATTTAGAAAAACATATAAAAATTATTTGGCTTCCAACCTCATTCTGGGTTTCAGTTTCCTGATTATTTGGGGATTGATTATCTGGAAGATTTATGCTAATTTCAATACGTTTTCATACGAAATCAATTATCCGACCTACGAAATCACTTCCGTCAATGATAAAGGGGAAGAGACCAAAGAAACATTTGCCGTGAATTCCATCAATGTTGTACCGGAAGGTGCCAAAATTATAGAGCAAACAACGGTGATTCGGGCTTTGGAAGATTTCAAACCGGGACAAGCAATCCATGTAATCGACATCGATAAAAAAGGATCGGATTTCAGGTTTGTGGACGAAGAAAAAGCCACAACGATTAAAGAAAGTATCCAAGCCGAAGTCGTCAGAAAAAAGGAAAACGAAATAGAAATCCCTGCGACTTGGTTTTTAATACTTAATTCTTTGTTTATCATTGCGTTAGCGCCATTGTTTTCCAAACTTTGGGAGAGCAAACTCAATCCATCTTTGGCGGGAAAATATGCCATGGGATTGTTTTTGCTGGGAATCGGATTTGCATTTTTGGCGTTTGGAGCCAAAGAAATTCCGCAAGGAGCCAAAACAGCTTCGGTCAGTCTCGTCTGGTTGATTTTGGCCTATCTGTTTCATACGATGGGCGAATTATGCGTGCAACCTGTGGGACTTTCCTATGTCAGTAAATTGGTGCCGGTCCGCATGATAGGATTTATGTTTGGAGTCTGGTATCTGGCTTTGGCCATCGGAAACAAGACTTCGGGCGTTTTGGGAGGTCAGATCGATAAAGTAACTGAGGAATATAACTTAACGACTTTCTTTTTGATTTTTACGGTGGTTCCTTTCGTGATAGGGATTATTGCGTTATTGTTAAACGGCACCTTGAAAAAATTGATGCACGGAATCAAATAAATTGTAATTTTGTAATCCTTTGACAAGGCTAATTGATTGAATTTCAACATGAAAAAATTCGCAATATTCATCATTTTCATCTTTTCTGTTTCGCTCTCCGCGCAGGATATCAACTGGATGTCGCTGGAGCAAGCAGAAGCCGAAATGAAAAATTCACCGGGAAAACCACTTTTCATCGACTTTTATACCGACTGGTGCGGCTGGTGTAAAAAAATGGACGCTTCGACCTTTAAAGAAGCGGAAGTGGTGAAACATATCAACGAAAACTATATTCCGGTGAAATTTGATGCGGAAATGAAAAACGAAGTCAAATTCAGAGGAAAAACCTACAAATACGTTCGTCCCCAAACCGGCGGCAGAGGGGTAAATTCTTTTGCGTATTTCTCGCTTCGCGGAAAACTTTCCTATCCTGCCTATGCGGTAATCAATCAGGAAGGCCGTTTGGAGAAGTTGATGTTGGGGTATATGCCCAAATCACAACTTTTAGAGAACCTTAGTCAAATTCAATAATCATCGCTCCCTTTTCGCGGGTTTTCCAAATCGGAATCTTGGCATTTTTTAGGTGAGTGGGATAATTGCTTCCGTCCAAAATAATTGTTGTTTTGGGTGAAACCAAATCAAAATTTAAATCGGAATTGTTTTGAATCAGCAAATAATCGGAACCTATTCCGGTTTTAAAATCCTTTCCATTGGTCCAAATCAAATGTTTTCCTTCCCAATAAATCGAATGATTGGATTTATAATAATTTGTAGTTGAACTGTTTTCCAAATTTTTTAGTTCAACTTTTCGAATTCCTTCATGGATTACATATGGTTGAATTAAATATTTTTTCAGATCAATTGAATCCCGGATTTTCTGAACATACACCTCCAATTCGAATCCATTTCTTACACCGATTACCGAATTTCGGGTCTGATGAAAAACGATGATTTCCTTTTTTTGAGCAAATTGATGAGATCGAATCAGGCGTTGGATTTGAAATAGAAATAGGATGGAAATTCCCAATAAGACCATTTTGAAGTTGGGCTTTTTCCAAATTATTTTAAGCAAAATAACGCCCAATATCATCAGCACAACTTCAAAAAACCGGAAGGAAATATTTTCAAAAACCAATGCATCAAAGGAAGAAATCCATTCGACATATTGGTTGCAAATTTTTATAAACCAATTGAACAAGGATATCCAAAGGACAAATCCGGCATTGATTTCAAGTAAGATCAACGAAATCACTCCACCCCAAATCATTCCGTATGAAGCCATGATCATGACCAGATTTCCTGCCAGAAATAAACCTGAAGTCTGATGGAAATAAAAAGCGGCAATCGGAAAAGTTCCTAATTGTGCGGAAATACTCGTTCCGAGAAACGCGACCGCCCATTTTGCGATTTTATTTCCGGGTCGAAATATTTTTTGATAAATCGGATGAAGATAAACGATAAAGAAAACCGCCGAAAAACTGAGTTGAAATCCGACGTCCAATAAAAAATAGGGGTTGATGAGCAATAAAATAAATGCGGAAACCGCAAGCGTATGGTAAACATTGGGTTTTCGTTTAAATGTAATCGTAATGTAATATACCGAAATCATGACGGCCGAGCGCAAAACCGGTGGTTGAAATCCTACAAAAACCACAAAGCTCCAGATCAAAACCAAACTCAATAAAATCCGGATGATTTTACCGTTTCGCAGAAAAACCAACGGATAGAGTAAAATCATAAAAATGGAATAAACCATCATGACATGCAATCCCGAAATAGAAAGGATATGAACAGCACCGGCTTTCCGATAAGTTTCCTCAATTTGGGGATTCATTTCCGTACGGTCACCCAAAAGCATCGCTCCTATCAAATCGGCTGAGGGTTTAGAATAGCCGGACTCCAGCAATTTTTGATGGACTTTCCTTTTGTATTTGGAGAATTGAAAATATGAAGTATTATAAATCGGTTGATGGTAAACCGTGTCGGAAAAGATGATGTAACGGATGTTTTGTCTTCTCAACCATTGGGCATAATCAAACTGATGCGGATTTAAGGGTTTTTGTGTAGGAGAAATTTTCGCTCTGATCCAAACCTCATCTTTTGGAAATAATTCGGCATTTTCCCGTTTCCAATATAGTAAAACATGATTTTTATTTCGGGTGGAATCGATTTGGAGGATTTTGGCTTTGTATTTCCGGAATTTGACAGAGGGCTTATAGATTTCTTCTATTTCTAATTGGACAAAAACTTCAGAGTTGAGTTGGGATGCTGAAATAGGTTGGTAGGAATTAACCTTGGTAAAATGAATCCCACCCATCAAAACGAAAATTCCAAATATCCAAACGGAATCCATTCGTTTATACATACAATAACACAAAAAAATCAGCAGAATTGAGGCACACAAAATCTTTTGGATGTCTGCTAAATCAGTTAAGAAAAATTCAGCAAACAAGATACCGGACATCAGCCCGGCAAGTGGTGCGATGAAGGGCTGATTTTTCATCTAAATTGGTTAGTGACTGAAAGATACAAAAAAACGCCTTCAAAATGAAGACGTTTTTGCTTTATATTAGAATTTATTTTTCTCTGTAATTAAGGGATGATAACACCCGGATAATTATTCGGATTGACAGTTCGCAGTGTAGAACCGTATTTCTGGTTGATAGCATCGATGAAATAGTTTGCCACAACCGCATATCCTTTTGCAGTCAGGTGAACCGCATCCAGCGAAAACGCGCCACCACTCACATAAGTGGTATTGTAATTATTTCCAAAATAGGTAATACCCGAATCACTGCTTAAATCTTGCATCGCTTGATGTGCATCCACAAAAGCCAGATTATAATTGGCTGCCAATTGTGCAATTGCAGCGTTATAGGCATTGGTAGCGGCAATGACGGATTGTTTTTCAGAATTGCTTAAAACCCACTGGTCTGCAAGAGGTCTCGTTACTCCATTGATGGATAATTGGGCTGCCTGAGCTTCCGGCAAACCATATCCCAATAATAATTGATAACGTTCATTGTCTAATTGACCAATTACGGTTTGAGAAGTAAATACCATTAAATCCTGATCATTGGCTTGTCTTGCCTGACCAAAAGCAAATCCAAAGAAAGCAGCTGTAACAGGATCAGCTCCGGCCTGGGTCATAACTTGTGTGATCTGTGCTGAAAGATTGGTCAATGAATCATCTTCCATTACGACAGGAGTACTTCCGTTCTCGTTGAAATGAATTTTTCTTTCTGGAACGCCTAAAACATCAAACACTTGATTTAAACTGGCAAATGTTTGGTTTAAAGTCGAAATAGTCGCCGATCCGCCTAAAAGTTCAGGTGTAAAAGGGTCTATCGGAACCGTTGTGAAATAAGGGATATCCGTGATAGACGGAATGTTTGCAATTGCTCCTTTTGCACCACCTTGGTTAGCCAAAGTTTCCAAAATCATCTGAATAGAACCGGCTACGACTTGTGGATGCGAAATATCGCTTCCGCTATAAGTTGTATAATCGGTATTGTTGGCAGCCATTTGATCGGTTCCAACTCCACCGCCTGAAGCATAGCTCAACACGTCATTGTTTCCAATCCAAAGGGTAAAGAAAGTCGGTTGTTGTGCTGCTGCATCTGCCAAAACGGATGTGGTGGACGATGAGGCAAAACGCACGAAATAAGGATTGGCATAAGTTCCGATTCCTGCTCCATCTCCATATCCCGGAGCCAATAAATGAAAGGATTTAGCACCCGGAACGCCCATGTTCCCAAAAGGTCCGCCGCTTGCCGGCGTAAGAGGAGACTGAGCCGGAGTAGGTACCGGCGCCAAACTTCCTTCAATCAATTGAAGTGTAAGTCGTCCGTCTACTCCCAAATTGGTGAATCCTCCGATGTCATCCGGCATCAAAGGTTGTGCAAAAGCTCCACCGCCTGCCATGGCAAATTGTGTTGCGAGCATATTGGGATAAGAATTTTCCTGTCCGCTTATAAACAAAGCATTGTCCGAAAATCCGGAAGTCAATGAATTCCCCAAAGCGATGTATTTGCTGAAGTCGGCATCACCGGAAGACACCACGATGTCTTCTATCGGTTCGTCAAAATCAGGTTCGCAACTTGCAAAAGCTACCAATGAAGTTGCAATCAATATTTTTCCTAAATTTTTCATGTTTCTCATTAATTAAAGTTGTAAGAAAGACCCAAACCAAATGAAGCAGCACGCAAAGCTACATCCCCTTCAAATCCGGTTTCTACATTGTGCACATAGCGTTCTTTTCCTATGTTATATTGACCATAAAGATCGACATTGAATCCACCAAAAGTCAATCCTAAACCTCCGTTCAAAGAATGACGGCTTGTATCGGGTGTTTCCGGGGACCAATGTTCTTCAGGAGAAACAAATTCGTCGAAATAATAACCCAAACGGATTGCCAACATATCGGTTGCTTGGTATTCTCCACCTACTTTCCAAACGGCACGGTCAATGAAGTTTTTCGTGGCTTTTGAATCATAAGTTTCACCTGTTGCCGTATTGTTCAACTGAATATCCAGATTTCTGTAGCGACCCCAACCATGTACGGAAACCTCACCGGCCAACATTAATTTAGTGGTGGCTTGATAAGAGAAACCGGCCAGGAACTCGGAAACCAATGGTAACATCGCTGAAAATTCATTGGAAGCAAAAGGCATCGAAGTCGTCAAAGCAGAAGGAACATCGGTCCACATCACTTCACCGTAATTGGCTTTCATATCCACCGGAGAACGATAGGCAAGACCTATGTTTACTTTCTCGCTCGGTCGGAAATAAGCACCTATGTTAAATCCTAAACCATGCGCATCTGTATCTTCGATTTCCAATCCCACATCATTTCCGGCCACGGTCATGGTTCGCTGTAAATTCACAGAACCCATCGCATAAATAAATCCGGCACCGGCACTGAACCAATCGTTGAATTTAATCGCCACAGTGGGTTGGATAAAATAGGATTTTAAGGAAATTTCCGTAATATTTGCTTGCCCTGCCCAACCATCGGGCCATTTTACCGTACTACCAAAAGGAGTGGTAAAACTCACACCTACAGTTACATCCTCAATAGGACGATAGGACGCTGCAAAGTAAATCGGCGTACCCAATGGGCTATCGGTCTCTGCCGATTCCAAAGTTTTTGGATTTTGCCATTTTACGTTGTTGATAATCCCAAAGCCACCTGCAGCGATGCTCAATTTGCCTTCTACGAAAGCAAGACCGGCTGGATTATAAAAGGCTATACTCGCATCACGAGCGTGCATTACACTGGTAAGCCCCATAGATGCCTGACGGACACCTTGGAAGGATACACGATACCCACCCGCAAATGCAGTAGTACCTAACCCTAAAAGGAGTGCAATTAAATAAACTCTTCTCATGTACTGATTCAATTTTAGATTGTTAATTTACTGTTATCAAAATTAGAAAAAAAATATTGAAATACTATGCGTACATAATAAGTTTTCTAAAATCTTTTTATTTCAGGATTTTTTGGTTGATTTTTTTAATGGAATGTCTTCCTTACGACCAAAATTTTGAAGGAATGAACAAAGTTTTGGGTCTTTATTTTAACCTGATAAATGCCCGCAACCCACTTTTCAACTTTGATTTTCACTTTTGTTTCAGCTGAATAAAAAGAATTAAGAGCAGTTGTTTTTATTTGAGCATGATGTAATCAAATGTTCTCTTTTAAATATTCTGCAATCAAAAACCCTTCACTCCAGCAAGCTTGAAAATTAAATCCGCCCGTGATGGCGTCGATGTTTAAAATTTCACCCGCCAGAAAGAGATTGGGAACCATTTTACTTTCCATCGTTTTGAAATCGATTTCTTTTAAATCAACACCGCCTGCGGTTACAAATTCTTCTTTAAATGTACTTTTTCCTTTTACCTGATAAATTCCTTCTGTCAGTTCTGCAGAAATTTTGTCCAATTGATTTTTGGTCAAATGAGAAAAAGTTTGATCGGGTTGAATTTTTGAAATCACCATGATTCTTTGCCAGAAACGTTTCGGAAAGTCAAAAGGATTTGTTTTATAGACTGATTTTTTACCATTTTCCAACTTGAATTCGTTTAAATAATCCAAACATTCCTCTTTTGATTTTTGGACAAAATTAATTCGGATTTCAAATTCGTAATTCAACCGATTCAACTCTATGGCACCCCAAGCCGAAAGTCGTAAAATTCCCGGGCCGCTCAGTCCCCAATGCGTGATCAGCACAGGACCTTCGGCTTCCATTTTTAGGGATGGAATCGAAATTTCCGCCCATTCAAAACTGATTCCCATTAAATCCTTAAGCCGCTCATCTTTGATGTTAAAGGTAAAAAGAGAAGGAACGGGTTTTATGATGATATGCCCTAAATTTCGAAGAATTTCCATCGATTTGTTGCTGCTTCCCGGTGTGAAAATTACCTTTTCAAATTCATACGAACCCGATTTGGTTTCGACTAAAAAGCCGTCGGCTTTCTTGATTATTTTTTGAACAGTTTCGCCTAATTTGATCTGGACTTGGTTTTGTTCTACTTCGTTCATTAAACATTGGATGATGCTCATCGAATTATCGGAAACCGGAAAAATGCGGTTATCTTCTTCTATTTTTAGTGGAACTTTCCGGCTTTCAAACCATTCCATCGTATCACCCGGCTGGAATTTGTGAAAAACACTCAGTAATTCTTTTTTACCACGCGGATAAAATTCCACCAGCTCTTTTGGATCAAAACAAGCATGGGTCACATTACAACGGCCGCCACCGGAGACGCTGACTTTTTGAAGAGGAGTTGAAGACTGCTCAAATAAAACGGTTTTGCTTCCCAACTCCTTTCCCAAATTTGCCGCTGTGAAATAGCCGGCAGCCCCGCCTCCTATGATGGCAATTTTTTTCATGGCTCAAAAATAGCGAATTTCGAACTTCGCATTTCGAACTTCGCTAATGGAATCGTACCTTTGCGCAAAATTTTTTCGGTATGCAAATTTTAGACGGTATCAAACTCGCCAAAGAAATTAAACAAGAAATAAAGGAATCGGTGGAAACCGCTATAAAAGAAGGAAAGAGAAAACCTCATTTGGCCGCTGTTTTGGTGGGAAATGATGGTGCAAGTCAGACCTATGTTAGCAATAAAATAAAAGATTGTGAACAGGTTGGATTTGAGTCTTCTTTGGTGAAATTGCCCAATACCGTTTCCCAGACTGAATTATTGGAAGTAATTCATAAACTGAATACTCAGGAAAATCTGGACGGATTCATCGTTCAACTTCCTTTACCGGCACAAATTGACCAAGAAGAAATCATCGAAGCGATTAATCCCAAAAGAGATGTCGACGGTTTTCATCCGACAAATTTCGGGAAAATGGCGCTTGATATGAGTACATTTTTGCCTGCGACACCGTTTGGAATCCTGGAAATGCTTGACCGCTACAACATCCCTACGCGGGGAAAACACGCTGTGATCATCGGCCGTAGCCGGATTGTAGGGCGACCCATGAGTATCTTGATGGGACGTAAAGATTTCCCCGGAAACAGTACGGTGACATTGACCCATAGCAATACCGAAAATTTATCTTATTATACCCATTCTGCTGACATTGTCATCACGGCTTTGGGCGTTCCCGGATTTTTAAAAGCCGATATGATCAAAGAAGGAGCAGTGGTCATTGATGTGGGAATCACCCGCGTGGACGATGATTCCGAAAAGGGATACAAATTAGTGGGCGATGTTGATTTTGAAAGTGTAAAACAAAAAGTATCCTGGATTACGCCGGTTCCGGGTGGAGTTGGCCCGATGACTAGAGCTATGTTATTGAAAAACACGCTTTTAGCTTACAAGAACAATACGAAGTGATTACCCTGAATTCCATTACAGAAAAAGAATCTGAATTACTGAAAGAAGGAAAAATTCTTCCGGTGATGGAACACTTCTATACATTGCAGGGCGAAGGAATGCATGCCGGAAAAGCGGCTTATTTCATTCGTTTGGGCGGATGTGATGTGGGTTGTCATTGGTGCGATGTGAAAGACAGCTGGGATGCGGAAAAACATCCGCTGACTGACATGGAAAAATTAGCAAAGGAAGCAACCGCTTTATCAAAAACCATCGTCATAACAGGCGGTGAACCGCTTATGTGGAACCTGGATTTTCTGACTTCGAAATTAAAAGAGCAAGGAGCAACCATTCATATTGAAACTTCCGGTGCTTATTCCTTGAGTGGTGAGTTGGATTGGATTACGCTTTCGCCTAAAAAGTTGGCAGAAGTTCAACCTGATGTTCTGGAAAAGGCTTCGGAACTGAAATGCATAATTTTCAATAACGATGATTTTCGATTTGCCGAAAAATACGCCGAACTCGTAAATCCAAACGCCAAACTTTATTTGCAGGTGGAATGGAGCAAACGCGATATAATGTCGCCCAAAATGGTGGATTACGTAAAGGAAAATCCAAAGTGGCAGGTTTCGGTTCAGACGCATAAATATTTGGATATTCCTTAAAAGCGTTTAACGAATTTCCAGATTCGTTTCGTAAATTGACAATCAAGATTTCTTAAATCCAAAAAAGACTTTATGTTTCAAAATGAAGACAAAAACTATCGTTTGAAAATTGCCTTTGATTTTGACGATACACTAACTGACCCACTTTTTGAAGAATTAGCAAAACGTTTCATCTCAAAAGGCCACGATGTATGGATAGTTACAGTAAGAACGAGTTACGAAACTTACTTGGAAAACTGTCAGCGGTTTCATCTTCCGCCCCAACCTGAAAACGAACGTAACGCTGATTTGAAAGAGCTTGCCAAATCATTGGGGATCTCAGATAAAGTAATCTACACCAACAGTGAGACCAAAGACAAAGTATTCTTTGAGCAAGGATTTGATTTATTATTTGATGACGATGATGAGTGGCACTGTAACCCAATTTGCAAAAAAGGAGGTCTGGCAGTAGTAATTTGAATTTCTATGGATGAGTGGAGCTAATTCAAATTAGGTTTATCAAAATAAAGTTCAAAAATGTCAATAAATTATGATGAATAAATTTTTCATCCTCTTTCTTAAGGATTCATAAACAGATGTTGAAAGCATGGTAACAGGACGTATTGTCTCTAAACAACAGCAACATTGATATCAATCATTTGTCAGGTCCGAATTGATTTTTACCTTTATAGAAAACGCAAACAAATGAAAAATGTAATTTTAGCCACATTCATTGCATTTGGAGTGGTTTCCTGCGGTTCTGATAAACAAGAATCTGAAAAAGTAGAAACGCCGGTTCAGCCGACTGAAAAAATCTCCAATGTTTTGGAATTAAAAGGTACAGACGATATGAAATTCGACAAAACCGAATTCACCGTAAAAGCAGGAGAAGAAATAACATTGACTTTCACCAACGCCGGCGTTTTGCCTCTTGAGACCATGGGGCATAATGTAGTGGTTTTGGAAAAAAACGCCGATGTTCAAAAGTTTGCCACGGCTTCTGCCAAAGCAAAAGAAACACATTATATCTCTGACCTTTACATCACAGATATCATTTCCCAAACCAAATTATTAGGTCCGGGCGAATCTGAAACCATTAAATTTACGCTGAAAGAACCGGGTGAATATACCTATATCTGTACTTTTCCGGGACACTGGATCCAGATGAAAGGTGTGATTACTGCGATTTAATTTGTATGAGCTTTGAGAAACAGATTCTGTGCTTTGTGGTAGAAATTTAGCCACAAAGAAATACAGAAAGAACGCAATTTATTCATACTAATTTCTAATTTCGTATTTCTAATTTTGATAAATGGCAGACGTTAAAATAACCGTTATTGACCGTGAAGGAGTTTCGCATGAAGTCGATGCCCCGACAGATATGGCGATGAATATCATGGAACTCGTTCGCGCATACGAATTAGCCCCGGAGGGAACCATTGGGATTTGTGGCGGAATGGCGATGTGTGCATCCTGTCAATGTTATGTTTTGTCAGAAGATATAGAGCTTCCTCCCATGCAGGACGACGAAGAAGCCATGCTTTCGGAAGCTTTTAACGTAAAGGAAAACAGCCGTTTAGGTTGTCAGATTAACATCACAGAAGATTTAGACGGATTGGTTGTCGAACTGGCACCGGAATCCTAATCAAACTGTGCGGCATATGACATCAAATCTCTAAACAAGCTGTCAGATGAGGTGAAAAATTCTTTGATTAATTCTCTTTGATGATTGCCATCTTCAATATATAACATCTCAACTTCAGATAAATAAGCATCTTCTCCTTTTTCTAATTCATTATGATCTGCTTGGAATGCATCATTCAGATAACCTTCAAAATCGAAATTAAAAATAAAATTATCAGGCGTATAACTTCCACTGCTTTTGATAAATTGAGCCGTTTCACCACCCATGATAAATACATCGATCGAATCTTCCAAAATATCTTTTTCAACTGAGGAATTATATTCTACTAATTTGGTAATTCCGTTCATCGTGTATTTTACCCGGACAATCGCATTTCCGGATTCATTTTCTACAAAATCATCGGCCACAATTATGGCGGAATATTGAATGTTTTCCTGACTCGTCCATTTTATAAAGTCCACATATTCAATGTTTTGAATTTGCGAAAAAGCATTTAGTGAAAACAAAAAAATGCAGAGAGAAATAATTGATTTCATGGGGTAGTTTTATTGTATCGAATATAGTATTTCATTTGGAAAATAAAAATACCTATACAAAATTTATTTTAGCTGAGTTTCATAAATCGGTTTTTTGGATTTGATGTGAATTACTACCTTTACTTTCTATGAATTCAGAAGACAAGCGATTATTTTTATTAGACGCCTACGCGCTCATTTTTCGTGGCTATTATGCCTTTATCAAAAATCCCCGAATCAACTCCAAAGGATTGAACACTTCGGCCATTTTGGGTTTTACCAACTCATTGCTGGATGTATTAAAACGTGAAAAACCAACACATATCGCTGTGGTATTTGATGTAGGGCAAGCTACCGTCAGAACAGTGGATTATGACCAATACAAAGCCAACCGGGATGAAACGCCCGAAGCGATAAAAATTGGAGTTCCTTATATCCAGGAAATCATCCGGGCGATGTGTATTCCCGTTTTGTTTGCAGAGGGCTATGAAGCCGATGATGTGATTGGGACTTTGGCAAAAAAAGCAGAAAAAGAAGGCTATATCACTTATATGGTGACGCCCGATAAAGATTTTGCACAATTGGTTTCCGATAAAATCAAAATGTATCGACCGCCCGCTTTCGGGAAGGGAATTGAGATTTGGGGAGTGGAAGAGGTCAAGGAAAAATTTGGTGTGAAAGACCCCATCCAAGTCATCGATTTTCTCGGAATGATGGGCGATAGCGTGGACAATATTCCAGGATTGCCGGGCGTAGGAGAAAAAACCGCAAAAAAATTCTTGGAGGAATACGGAACCCTGGAAAATCTTTTGGACAATACGGACAAACTGAAAGGAAAACTGAAAGAAAATATTGAAGCCAATAAAGAATTAGGCATTCTATCCAAAAAATTGGCCACAATCATTACCGATGTCCCTATTGAATTTGATGAAGAAGATCTGGAGATGTGCGCTCCTGATGTTGAGAAAGTGAAAGAGATATTCATGGAGCTTGAATTCCGTCAATTATTGGAGAATTTTTATCGGACTTTCAACTTAGAATCAGAAGTTGTTGAAAAGGCAAAATCCGTTTCTGAAAAAGCAGTTCAACAATCTTTGTTTGGAGATCAGGATAGCGAATCAGAAGAAATTCCTGCCACTTCCTTTTTCAAAGAAATCGATACTTATGACCATTTGTATCAATTAACTGAAGGGGAAATGGGTCGTAAATTATTGATTAATAAATTATTACAGCAAAAAGAAGTTTGTTTTGACACTGAAACCACCGGGCTGAATGCTTTAACGGCCGAACTAGTGGGGATTTCATTTAGTTTCGAAGCCGGAAAAGGGTATTATGTTCCTTTTCCCCAAAATTTTGAAGAAGCAAAGTCGATCATAGAGGAATTTCGTCCGTTTTTTGATTCGGAATCGGTTTTGAAGATTGGTCATAATTTGAAATATGATTATAAAGTTTTGTTCAAATACGGTATCGCTCCAAAAGGAAAATCCTTTGATACCATGATTGCGCATTATCTTTTGAATCCCGATATGCGACATAACATGGACGTGCTTTCCGAAACTTATTTGCATTATAAACCGGTTTCCATCGAAAGTTTAATCGGAAAAAGAGGAAAAAACCAATTGCAGTTTGACCAAGTGGAATTGGAAAAGCAAAAGGAATATGCGGTCGAAGATGCTGATGTTACTTTGCAGCTCAAACATTTTTTTGCGCCACAGTTGCCTGAAGTAAATGCACAGAAGCTATTTGAAGAAATTGAAATGCCATTGATGGAAGTTTTGGCCGAAATGGAAATCGAAGGAATACATCTCGATACCGATGTTTTGGCAGAGCAATCTGTAAAAATTACGGCAGATATCGTAGAACTGGAAAAGAAAATTTATGAAGATGCCGGAGAGGAATTCAATCTGAATTCTCCGAAACAATTGGGTGATATTTTATTTGAAAAATTAGAATTGGATTCCAAAGCCAAAAAGACCAAAACCGGCCAATATGCCACAGGCGAAGAAGTATTGGTGAAATTGAAAGACAAACATAAAATCATCAACGACATCCTGGATTACCGCCAATTGCAAAAACTGAAATCGACTTATGTGGATGCCTTGCCAAAAGAAGTCAGTCCTGATACCAAAAGGGTTCATACGACTTTTAGTCAAACGGTAGCCGCTACGGGAAGATTGGCTTCGGTCAACCCGAATTTGCAGAACATCCCGATCCGTTCGGAGCAAGGAAGGGAAATCCGGAAAGCTTTTGTGGCAAGAGATGAAAACCATGTTCTGGTTTCAGCCGATTATTCGCAAATCGAATTGAGGATTATCGCTGAACTGGCGCAAGATCCAATCATGTTGGAATCTTTTCAAAAAGGAGAAGATATTCACAAATCCACCGCCGCCAGAGTTTTCAAAGTCTCACTTGATGAAGTCACCCGTGAACAAAGAAGTCAGGCTAAAACCGTGAATTTCGGGATTATTTACGGTGTTTCAGCCTTTGGTTTGAGTGAACAAACGGGACTTTCGCGCTCGGAATCTAAACAGTTGATAGATGCCTATTATGAAACCTATCCGGTTTTGAAAAAATACATCGAAAGCCAAATTCAACTGGCACGTGATCAAGGTTATGTGGAAACCATTTTGGGCAGAAGAAGATACCTGAAAGACATCAATTCAAGAAATGCGGTGGTTCGCGGTCACGCCGAACGAAACGCAGTCAATGCGCCGATTCAGGGAAGTGCCGCCGATATCATCAAAATCGCGATGATACGTTTACAAAAAATTCTGAAAAAAGATTTTCAATCCAAAATGTTGTTACAGGTACATGATGAATTGGTATTTGACGTTCCGAAATCGGAACTGGAAATCATAAAACCGATCATTAAAGAAACCATGGAAAATGCTGTGAAACTGAATGTCCCGCTGGAAGTAGAAATCGGCATGGGCGATAACTGGTTGGAAGCACATTGATCAAAAATTAAATAATCATCTGCTATGGCAAATCAACCTGTTATACGAGAAATTGCTTGGATTTCTATGATTCCTCAGCTCTTTTTTATGCTTCTTTTATTTCTATTTTATAAACTGATAGGCTGTGAAAATTTTTTATTGTGGGGCGCAATAACCTATCTTCTAATTTCTTTTTCTCTTAGACGCTTTATCCCAAATTATCATAGAAAAGGAATAAAATTATCAGCTAAGGGAAATTTTGTGGAGGCAATTCAACAATATGAAAACAGTGTAGAATTTTTTACCAAATATTCTTGGATTGATAAATACCGTTATATCACACTGCTATCTTCCTCCAAAATGGGCTATCGCGAAATGGGACTATGTAATATTGCATTTTGTTATGGACAATTGGGAGACATTGAGCAAACCAAAAAATACTATCAAATTGTTGTAGATGAATTTCCGGAAAATGGAATTGCCCCATCTGCTTTGCGAATGTTAAATGCCTTGGAGTCAAATAAAGTGAATGGATAGCTACTTAAAATATATTTTTAAATTTTCACTAGGTGTATTTTTAATTTCTTCTCTAGTTCACATACTCGCTATTTTTCAAATTACAGTGATAAGCCGTTTTCCTGTATTTATTTTACATGTTTTAACGATAGGAGTTTGTTTCATCGCATTTTTTCAATTACGATCTAAAGAAGGACGAAAATTAGATTTAGCAAAATATTTTAAAGAAAAATTTTCAAGTAAACTCTCTTGGGTTCCAGTCGTTTTGGTTTTATTATTTATTTACAATTTTATTAATTTCTTTTTGAGCTATAGCAATTATGTAGGATCACCTGATGTTTGGGATGGAAAATATATTTTGCATGATCATGGTAGTTTAATTAGAGAAATAACGGAGAGAGAATATCGTATAGAAAGAACTAAAGAGATTAAAATGTTTTCATCTTTTTGGGTTTTATTTTCAGGAATAGGATCGGCAATGCTTTATGAAATGGAGGATAATTAAGAAAACTCACTTATCAGGGCAAGAAATAAAAACTGCCTCACCGTCATTGCGAGGAATGCAGTGAAACGAAATGACGAAGCAATCCCATTGAGATTGCCGCACCCTCTTTTCAGTCGTTCTCGCAATGCCATAAATCAAAAAGCCCTTTCAAACTTAACTGAAAGGGCTTCTCAACTACTACTAACCTAAAAAACTATGAAAAACTTTTATTCTATTTTCTAATACAAAGTTCTGGAAATGAGATTATTTAGGCATTGATCTATGATAAGAAAAAAGCCATTTCGGAAAGAAATGGCTTAGAATGTATTTTTGATTTTTTTTAAAGCATCTTTAAAAATGAAACTTCTTTTTCGTCTAATTTACGCCAGTCGCCGCGTTTGAGATTTTTCTTGGTCAGTCCGCCAAAAGAAACGCGATCAAGGGACTCAATTTCAAATCCTAATTTTTCAAAAATTCTTCTGACTACACGGTTCCAGCCAATGTGGATTTCGATTCCGACTTCATCTTTTGGTTTGCCTTCGATGAAAGAAACATTGTCCACTACGGCGATTCCTTCCGGAATCAGACGAACGCCTTTTTTGATTTCATCCAAATCGGCATGCGTAGCTTTTTTGTTCAGCTTCACATGGTAAATTTTACGAACAGAATGACTCGGATGCGTCAGTTTTTTGGTCAGATAACCATCGTTGGTAAATAATAGCAATCCGGTTGTAGCTCTGTCCAGTCGTCCTACCGGAAAGACTCTTGCGGTGGTTGCATTGGCAATCAAGTCCATCACGGTTTTGCGGTCTTTTTCATCGCGCGTGGTGGTGATAAAGCCTTTGGGTTTATTCAAAAGGATGTACACGTTTTTTTCGGCCGAAATGGTTTTTCCGTCAAATTTTACGACATCTCCGGGTTGAACTTTGTAACCCATTTCGGTTACGACTTTTCCGTTTACCTGCGCCAGTCCGGTTTTGATGAATTCGTCGGCTTCGCGTCGGGAACAGATTCCGGCGTTGGCGATGTATTTGTTGAGACGGATGGTTCCGTCGTCAACAGGAGCTTTTTTCAAACGGGGTTTGAAGGGTTTGCCGGCATTTTTAAAATTGGGCTTTGAGTTGTTTCCCGCCGGTCTTTTTGGGGAAGCGTCACGCCTTTCCTGTCTTTTTTTCAATTTTTTTTAATTCTAATTATTTGGTTTCTGACATAAGTTTTATGGCAAAATTTTCATTTTTATCTCTGACCGCGTGAGGGATGGAGGCACTTCGGCTACGCTCAGTGTAGACGTTTGTTTGAGCTCTTTTTGAACGTGCCCTGAGGGTCTCGAAGGGTAGTGAAAAAAAGCGAGTGTCGAGAGCCCGACCCGTTGCGGTAAAATTTTAATTTGATCTAAACCTATGAACCGCAATGGGGCACGCCCTCATTTACGGAATTCTTATCGTTTAAATTATCTTTTGCAAATCTAAGGGATTTAAATCAATGAACACCATATTGAAGATGCCAAATCCGATTAATAGTTTGAAAATCAGGTGTAATATTTTATAAGTTGTTTTAGAATGGGAATTCCAAAGCGGGAAAATCAACAATAAATTGAGTCCGGCACTGAACAGGAAAAAATATTTCATATAGCCCGTCCCGCTGTCGCTCCACATAAAAACCGACCAGGCAGCGGTAAGAATCATCAGCCAAGTCAGAATTCTTTTGGTTTTGCGGTCACCATAAATGACGGGAATGGTGCTGTAATGATAAATGGCGTCGGCCGTGGAGGTGGTCAGGTCTTTTAAAATGTCGGTTACGAGCAGTAAAAGCAGAAGGAATCCGGCATGGAAGAAGATGATGGTGGAAAAATTTTCGTAATAAAGAAAAAGGGCGAAAAACGGAAAAACCATCAGGATGACCGAATATAAATTATTGAACCACACTAGTTTATTGACTTTGTGCGAATAAAACCAAACCATAAACTGATAAACAAGAAAGA
>JBEBVY010000013.1:0-40755 GCA_040392505.1 Moheibacter lacus
GTTTCCAATTTTACATCAAAAAATTCAACTATTATGATTTGCTGTATGGTTCGGTGGGATTGGTGATGATCATGATGATTTTTATTTACATCAATGTGCTATTGATCATGATCGGATTTGAATTAAATGCAGCTATTTACTACGCCAAAACGAGGAAATTGGTGGAAAAGATGTCTTAACTTGAAATAAATTGTTTTGCATCCTTCAGTCCCGATAGTAATCGGGAGGGGAAAACAAAACATTATAATACAAAAAAAGCCACTCAAACGAGTGGCTATACTATAAAACGTGTAGCTGTTGCTACAATACGAATAGTGAGAAAATTATTTTTTCACAACTTTAGAAGTCGTTACATTTCCTTTAGTGTCTTGTACTTTTACTACGTAAACACCTGCAGGAAGTGCAGAAACATTAACTGAAGCAGCTTTTGCAGAAGCTACAACTTGTCCGTTCATGTTGAAAACTGTCATAGAACTAACTTCTCCGTTTTTCACAGTAGCTTTTACAAAGTTAACAGCAGGGTTAGGATAAACCGTTACGCTTGCAGCGTTTACGTCGCTAACTCCCATTGTAGATTCTTCTCCTTCTATAACCATACTTAAGTCATAGTTAGTCCAATCAGGAATCAAAACGCTCAAACCTACCCATGTAGTTGCACCTGCGCCAAACAAATCAAGAGGATCGATTAAGTGCCCTTCTACACCATTTGAGCTTAAGTTTTGGTACCAGTTCCATCTTGTTGCACCGGCAGTGATGTCAGCAACAGTTGTATTAGCAACGACTGAAAGCCAGTATTTACCTGCAGGCAATACTACGTCTTCACCCATTGCAGTTAAATCCAAATCAAATTGGTAAGTTGTGTCACCGTTGTCAGTAAATGTAAATCCTGTGTCTCCCATTAACATTTCAAAGCCATACAAGGCATCTTCTTCAGGATTTCCACCTGCAGGATACCAATCTTCATCAGCGATGATGTAGAAACTAACTCCTGTAGCAGTAACCGCTAAATCTCCTGAATTACAAAATCCAAATGCGGAAATTTTTGTAATTTTTGTAGCATCATACGACAAATCGAAGTCGTCAGCAGAAGCTACGATTTCACCTGAAGCACCTGTATCAGAAATAATCCCTGAAGTTCCGAAAGCTACTTGCTCCACTAAAATTTCATTAGGTGCAATGTTAGAAACTGCAGTAGGAACAACAGTTGCTTGTGTTGCGATTTCCTGTGCGAAAGATGTTGTGAACATCAAACCAGTCAAAAGAATAGATAGTTTTTTCATTTTTTTGTTTTTAATTAATTTTTCAATCCCCGAAATTATGGAAAACTTTTAATTAAAAAAGTTAAAATGCAAAATCTTTTATCATTTTTCCCTGAAAACAATAAGATTTTAACTCTTTTTCTATGAAATCATTTATTTCCGTTTGATTTTTTTTCGGATACAACAGATGAACATTGGCTCCCGCATCCAATGTAAAAAACAAAGGTTGTTTTGTTTCTTTTCTAAATCCCCAAATTTTCTCAATCACTTTTAAAGTATTGGGTTTCATCAAGATAAAATAAGGATGCGAAGTCATCATCATCGCATGTAAACTCAGGGCTTCATGCTCAACAATCTTCCCAAATTCCTCCAAATCACCGGATTTCAGCACCGGAATCAGTTTTTTCAGATTTTCTTCAGCCGATTGAAATCTTTGTTCGGCATAAGGATGTCCTTCCATCAAACCATGACCCACCGTACTGGAAACTTCCTTTTGTCCCTTATCGATCAATAAAATGGTATCCTGAAAATTTTGGAAATTTTCGTGTACTTCATACGGAAAGGGAACGGCATATAAATCTGAACTTCCTTCGACCGCATCCGTTTTTCCCCAAACCGTCAATCCCGGGTAAATGGAACGACAAGCACTTCCTGAACCCAATCTCGCCAGAAAAGACGCTTTTTTTAATTTATTCTCCTCGCTTAAATTTCCACCCAATTGATTTTCCAAATCCACCAAACAAAGCGCTAAAGCACCTAAACCGGAAGCCGAAGATGCGATTCCGCTGCTGTGCGGAAATGTATTGTGGGTATGAATTTCAAACTTAAATCGATTTAGAAAAGGAAGAAATGCGTCGATCCGATTAAAAAACCCGATGATTTTAGGCACGAAATCTTCTTTTAATTCTCCATCTAAAAATACGGCTACGTCCCATCCGTCGGATTCTTTGGGTTCAAACTTTAAAGTCGTTTGGGTGTAACTTTCATTCAGTGTGAAACTGATGGAAGGATTCATCGGAATTTGAATGTCGCGTTTTCCCCAATATTTGATCAGTGCGATGTTGGAAGCACAACGGGCTGAAACACTTCCTTTTTCGGTGAAAATAGAGTCGGTCAATGAAGATTTAAATTGATCCATTTAAATTGCTGTTTTTTATTTTTTCAAATCGTTTGGAATGAAAATCCAAAGCGTCCTGAATCGGAATAAAATCGATCCCGATTTCATTTTTTATTTTTTCGTTTGAATAAACCGAATTTCCGGTCAGGGCATGATAACTGGATTCACTCATATAAGGCCCACCAAAAATCCGACTGATTTGTGACAGTGCCTTGGCGAGTTTTAACTTTCCTTTTGAAATCAATCGGGCTTTTCCCAAATTTTTTCCCTTCCGCAAATGATTGAATATTTCGATGAAACTTTCATCGCCGGAAGTCAGAATATAAGATGCATTCCATTTTTCTTTTTCGACCAATTCAGCCATGGAAAAAACCACGTCCCGCACATCCACATATCCTGTCGAACCTTCGGTTGCAAAAGCTTTTTTCTTTCCGGCCAATTGGAACAAACGTTCGCTCGCCCTGTTTCCATCCAGGCTGCCGATGACCACGGACGGATAAACCACCAAAACATTCAGGCCTTCCTGCGAGCCACGCCAGACATTCATTTCGCCCTTTTTCTTAGAAATGGCATATTCGGAATGAACCCGTTCCGCATCGAAATTCGAATTTTCAGTAATCCGTTTTTCACCGGGCGTTTCATCCAGAACGGCAATGCTGCTGATGTAAACAAAATTGGGAATGGAATGCGAAATAGCCAGATTTACCAGATTTTCCGTTCCGGTGACGTTGATTTCATGGATCAGTTTTTTGGAGCGGTCGTCAAATCCTACCGAAGCGGCCGTATGATAAATCGTTTCAATTCCTTCCAATTGTTTTTCCAGACGGGGAATTTCCAGCAAATCGGTTTCCACCCATTGGATCTTTTGAAAGGATGCTAAATCGGAAAATTCCAGAAAAAGATTTTGGACGGCTTGCAGATTGGAATTTTTTCTTTTCATCGCCCGAATCGTCTTTCCTCTTTTGGATAATTCGAGCAATAAAAAACTTCCAATCAGACCTGTAGCTCCCGTTACAAAAACCATTTTGCGAAGATAATTATTAGATTTTAGAATAAAGAAAATAGCCCACAGACTTTTGAAAACTACTTTGATTTGGATTTGAAATATCCTAAATTAAAAATGTTTATTTTTAGACCAACTACAAAGCGCCATGAAAACAATAGAAGAAGTATTGGGGAAGCTGGACGAAGTTATCCTCTGGAGTAAGGAAAATAAAAGTCCTTTGGGCTATTTTGCTTGTACTTATCGTGCAACTACCGAACAGGTTTTACGAAATGTACAATTAAAAAAATTTGAAGATAATCCACGTATGGTGCGTATGGATGTACATTTTGCGCTTCGATACATCGATGCTTGGGAAGCTTATCAGAAAGGAAAAAAATGTACAAATTCTTGGTACCTGGCTTTTGAAGCAGCAAAAAATGATAAACTCCTCATTTTGCATCATGTTTTTCTGGGGATGAATGCGCATATCAATTTGGATTTGGGTATTTCAGCGGCAGCTGTGATGCCGTACAGGAAAATCAATCCTTTAAAAAATGATTTTGGAAGAATTAATTCCGTCATCGCCTCCATTAACCAAAGTGTACAAGAAAAATTGGGCGATATTTTTTATCCCGTAGAATTATTGGATGAATTGACCAACGGGAAAGACAATGCCATGCTTGATTTTGCGATCTCGAAAGCAAGGGATGCTTCATGGACAACGGCTGTAATCAACTCCAATACGCCTAAATTTTTAAGAGAATCCCTGATCGATATCGTGGATTATGCTACTGCAAAAGTGGCTACACAAATTCTCAAACCTAAATGGACGGATTCCAAAACCATTTCGAGGTTGAGGGGTTGTGAAAATCAGGATGTTGTAAAAAATATAGAGATTTTACAAGCGATTAAAAACGTTTAAAGTAAAACCGGGCGTTTGGGTTTTTCGTCTTCGAGGATTTTGGCCAGGGTCGGTGGTAAAACGGTGATATTATTAAAAAAATCATCAAAAAAACCTTTGGTTTCTTCAGATAATAATTCCGAATATTCTTCTATAAAGCTTTCGCCATAGAGCATGGGCAATTGTACCAGTTTGCCGTTTCTGAAAATCCCTACCAGATGGTATTCGTTCAGTTCTTCTTTTGTTTTTCCGCTTGCTATGCAATGATTCAGCAAATATTTTAAATCGAATTCCGCATTATCGGCATTTTCCATTTTGGGCATTCCCCCTAAATTCATCGCAAATTCCTGAATGTTTTGCATGGATTCTTTTGAAATGCTTTTCATCATATCGGTTTTGCAGCGTTCACAGATGGCATATTCAAAAGTAGTTTGGAACTCCGATAAATCATGCGTTCGTTGAAAAGCTTTTTCGATAAAATAATGCCCGTTGCCAAAGCTGTTTCCGCAAACGGAACATGCGGTATAGGGTTGGTGGTTTTCTTCAGAATAAAATTCTTCAGGAATGTCTTCGTTAAGGTTGAAAAAGAAATGCATTTTTCAGATGAATTAGAAAACGAAGGTATAAAAAAAACCACCTCTTCAGGTGGTTTTCGGTATGTTAAAAGTTTAGTCCAACAGATCTTCTAGTACATAAATACTTAAAGATGATTGTGCCATATCTTCATTGAGATTAGCAGGCGTATTAGGTTTTCCAATTGCTAAACTTCCCAATGTAACTGAAAAAGTTCGTCCTCTGCAGGCGACTTTAAAGGTATGGTTTCCTGCCGATACATTATTGAAATTTGAATTGATATTGAATACGTTATAAGAGCCGGCGTATCCTCTTACTATGTCCACGCGTACTCCTTTCAGCTGATTGTCCATAAATATTCCGCAAGCAAAACTGGCTGAACCTGAAAAGTTTATCTGTGCGGTGGTTTGAAATTGAACATGGACTTTATTGGTGGTATGTGTGAGGTTAATCACTTTTGATAAGCCTGGTATTTCTGTCCAGTCTCCTGAAAGAGACTCATTTTCCGCATAGGTACCAGATCCTGTTGCGATTAAATCCATTCCCACTCTGTCAGAATGCGCTTCAACTGCAGTCAGATAAAGCCCACCTTGATAGCCAA
Organism: Moheibacter lacus; assembly: GCA_040392505.1. GTDB lineage: Bacteria > Bacteroidota > Bacteroidia > Flavobacteriales > Weeksellaceae > Moheibacter > Moheibacter lacus_A. The sequence goes on from JBEBVY010000013.1 coordinate 5,437, forward strand.
CCGGAATTTGTACTTCTTCCCAACTCGTTCCGCTGCTTACTCCATTGGAAGTTAAGGCTTTGTTTTTGGCTCCTGCATCTCCCAAAGAGTTGTCATTTCCACCTACGTATAATTTTCCACTAACATTTAGATCACCATTCACATCGAGAGTAGAAGTAGGGTTACTCGTTTTAATACCCACTTGGGCAAAGGTCAATCCGCATATAAATAATAAGCAGAAGGAATTGTATATATATTTTTTCATTTTTTTTTAAGATTTAATTAAGGATCAACATCGATATATTCATCAGGAATTTCAAATACTTCTATTTTCATGGTGGATTTGGCCATAAAATTATTTAAGTTGGTGGTGCTAACGGCTCTTCCAATCCCCAACGAAGAAGAAGTAGAGTAGTTGGCGCGACGGGTACAAGCAACATCCAAACTGTGATTTCCTACGGTTAAATCATCTGCAATGTGCAACATGGTCATTGTACGAAACGGGCCGTAAGCAGTAGAAGGTTGTTCCACACTGCTTATACGAACGCCTTCCAATTTGCCGTCAATAAAAATTCCGCAAGCAAAATCAACAGCATCCAAAATATTGGTTGCTCCGGTTGTTTCTATTTGGGCGACGGTTTCAAAAGTAAAATAGGTCTTGTTTTCTGTGCTGTTTACCGTAAAAGTTTGCGTCATAGCCGGAATTTTTTTCCAGTTGGTTAGTGAACTGTAATTGGTTCCTTTTGTGTAGAGATTATTTCCGCTTATTTCAGTTGAATTAAATGATACACCGGTTTGGTCTTCAAAAGTATTATTGTAAATCAAATAATAGTTTTGTTCTATATCGGGAATATTCAAAGTCAACCATACAGGAGGTAATCCCGGCCCTTGTGAGACCAAAACCTGACCGGATACACCCGGATTTCCGGGAGTTCCTTCGGCTCCGCCTACATAAACTTTATCCCGAATGCTCACATCACCGTTTACATCCAATATAGCATTGGGTGCGTTCGTATTGATCCCTACTTGACTCATGGTCAGATAGCTGATACTAAATACTAGAATTGATATAATTTTTTTCATAATTGTTTTGTTGATTATTATCTTAATTGGTTATGTATTCCATCACATCCACTTTAAAACTAGAACTCAACATGAAATTATTAGCAACGTTGGTTCCGGTGCTCAAAGGTTTCCCGATGGCCAATGCATAATTACCGCCAGGGCTTGTTCTGATTTTACGACAAGCAACTTTCAAAGTATGTGTACCTATCGGAATATCTGAAAGAACATAGGACAATGTGTATATGCCTTGGTTTTTAGCATCTTTATTGTTTATACCATTGATCTGGTCCCCTCTTAACGCTACCAATACGTTGTTCATAAATACACCGCATGAATACCGCACGAAATAGTTGGCTGGGTTTTCTGCACTATAAGTATTGGGCATTTCAATACCGGATTGAAAGAATAAAGCCACTCTGTTATGGGATCGGTGCATCACAATTTCTGTTTCCAAGCCGGGGATTTGCTTCCAATTGGTGTTCAAAGTTTGCCCGAGCGTACTTACGTCATTTAAGTCACCTGTTCCGGTAGGGAATTCGATTCCGACTTGATCCGAATTAGCATAACTGTATTTCAATTGGATTTGGCCTTCTTCCAAAAAAGGGACTTCTACAAATTTCCACATCGGTTCATTTGAACCGTCCTGAGAAAATAAGACTTGTCCGTTTTGACCCGGATCACCCTGTACAGAAGAGGTTCCGTTCAAACGAAGTTCTTTTCGCAATGTCAAATCCCCGTTGATGTCCAGGGAGCTTTGAGGCGAGGTGGTTTCAATACCTACTTGCGCAAATAAAAAGGTCGAATAAAGAAGCATTACAAAATGCAATAAGAGTTTTTTCATATTGTTTGGTTTAGGATGTTACAAATGGAATATTCCTTCTAGGATTTCTAGCGCGAAACCCAATAAGGAAAAGTGCAATAAATTAAGTTAGGAAATTTATTACAGCAAAACGGTTACGTAAAAATGTAGTGGATAGTCATGGTTGATTAATGATTAGTTATGGTTGCAACAAATGTATAAAAAAATATTTTATGTTTAAAATATCTTTACGGAATCCTGATATTTTTCAGATGATTAACTTTTGTGTATTTTAATTAAAAAATAAAAAAGGGCCTGTGAATTCTTTCATAGACCCCTTACAATTAACAATTCAATATGATCAGCGTTTCACTATTTTGAAGGTTTCGGTTTGACCGTTTTTCAATTCGACTTTTACCAAATAGATACCTGCCGAAAGGGAAGAAGTATCCAGTTTTTTGCTTGTCGATTTTGAATTCAACACCAATTGGCCGGAAAGATTGTAAACCGAAATATTTCTCAGATCTGATTTTGAAGATATATTCAATTCATTTCGCACGGGATTTGGGAAAAAGGCAAATTCTTCCATTTCCAAATCTCCGGTTCCTAACAAATCCTGGCAATAGCCTTCGACATCAAAAACCAAATTATATCCCTCAATTTGCGTCCAACTTTGTCCATTATTCATGGATTCATAAGCAAATCCTCCAATTCCGGCTTCAGATGTTCCTTCCCATCCCAAAATGTCGGTAAAAGGAAAGGCCATAACGTCACGGATCTCAATGAAATATTTTCCGGCAGCAAGTTCAATTGGTTCATCAAATTCAAAATCCAACACTACGGAAGCCGCGTCCAACGGGAAATCATCTACCGGCCAATATCCGTAGAAATTTTCCGTTTTTGGCCCTTTTAGCGGAACGGAATAAATAATTTCACCCGGTAAATCATTGTTTGAATTTCTGATCTGTAGCGTTGCGTTTATGATATTTCCCAATTGTAGCGTTGCAATTCTCAAAGTTTCAAGACTGAATTGGGTGTTTTCTGCCACGATGAAATCATCTGCCAAACTACCTGTTCTTAAATCAAAGATAATTTCATGATCATGGATTGGATTTCCTTGTCCACAAGCTTCGCCTAATTCGGGTTGTTCATCTCCTGAATCTGCGCAAGTTCCGGAAACGGCAAAAACATAATCATAATAAGAATAACCACCAAACCAGTTTTCATTTTCAAATTTGGAGAAATCAAACCGTCCTACTGTTGAAGCGTCTTCCGCTGCGATTTCCCACCATGCACCATGTTCATCACCGGCAGCAGCCGTTAGTCCGATAAAATATTTTCCGCGTTCCAATTCAAAAGTTTGCGGAATTTCAACTACCACTTTGTAAACATCCAGATTATCGATTTCCGTCGCATACACAAATTCCTGCGAAACCGGTACCATTTGATCGAAAGAATGGATAGTCGTGCTCGGAAGTCCTGCAAATTCCTCTATAAATTCAAGATTTACGTATTGAAGATCGGCCGCACCTTTCAACAAATTAAATTCAAATGTTTCTACCGTAAAAACTTTTCCAAATGGCACATCAAAATCTGTGGCACCGCTGTATTCATAATTTCCGCCCGTTGAAATATTGGCGCCGTTTTCAGTCATCGCAGATGACGTCCCAAATGTACATTGCCCAAAATTGAAAATTCCGATCAACAGAATTGACAAACTCATAAAATTCTTCATCTTTTTTAATTATTTATGGGCTAAAAATAAACGTACATCTTTAACCTTCCTAAGGTTTATTTTTCAAAATTGTGGATTTTGAAAGTGCTTTTAAGTTTCTACATCACACTGAATCAAGTGTTTAAACTTTATTTGCTTTGGGTTTATAGGATTCTTTTTTTGCGGCTTCGCGAATGAATGCCGATGGAGAAATTCCGGTTATATTTTTAAAAACCGTTGCAAAAGAACTATGCGAAATGAAGCCGCTTTTTTCTGCGAGATAACTGATTTTATAATTCAGATATTCGGGATGATTGTATATTTTTTCACAGATATACTGAATGCGGAGTTCATTTATATAAGCATTGAAATTTTTATTTTTATGTTGATTGATCACCTCAGAGAGATAAGTGGTGTTGGTTTTTAACTGAACGGCCAGAGAGGAAATGCTGAGTTTCGGATTGGTAAATTTTCCGGAGTTTTCAAATATTATTAGTTTACGGAGTAAATCTTCTTCCGTTGGGTTGGGGATGCCGGTATTTTCTTGTTTTAATTTTGTTTCAATCAATTCCGGGTCATGCTCCTCCAATTTCTGCTGTTTTAAATTTGAAATGATCTCTGCGAATTTCTTCCGTTCGTTTTTTCTTTTTTGAATTAAATAAAAAATCAAGATGAGAAAGATCAGAATCACCGGAACCCCAATGAAAATCAGTAGCTGATTTCTTCTGTCAGCTTTCGATAAGGCCGATTTGATTCCTTTTTGTTCCTGGTTCATAGCCGTATTGATCGCTTCAAAATTATTTTGTTTCAGGGAATCGCTCAACCTTAAATATTTCTCATTGTAAAGCATATAATTTGCTTCATCTTTCAGACTTTTATAATTCCTTGAAAGGTTCAGATAGATTTCGGAACGAAGTTCCTGATTGACGAATTCAGGATCATCCAATACTGTCTGAAGAGAATCAACGGCTCTTTTAAATTGGTTTTTTTCTGCATAAACCTGCGATAGCGTCGTGTAAATAAAAAATTTCAGTTCGGAATCTTGGGTGTTTTCTAAGACAAGTGCTTTGTTCAGATATAATTCCGCCGAATCTGTCTGATTGAGCGATAAATAAGAATTCCCAATGTTGTAAAGCGAACGACGGTAATGATAGGACACTTTTTTTCCGGGCTCTATCATATTCTGAAACTGTTTCAGGGAGTTTTTATAACTTTCGTTGGCTGCACTGTAATTTTTTTCATCAAACAGTATATTGCCCATTTCGAGATAAGATAATGCCCTCAAAAAATATTGGCTGTTTCCGTTTTCCAGCTTATTTGTTTCTTCAATTGCTTTGTCCAAATAAAATTTCGCCTTGTCATGTAAGTTCAATTGAACATATTGGTGCGCAATGGATCCATAGGTTTGAGCAATCAGTTCGTGATTTCCGGTTTTTTCGGCTTCATCTTTTGACTGAAACAGCAATTCAGTGGATTTACTGATATCGTTTTTTATAAAATAAGAAACGGCAATCAGCCCGAGCACTCTGCTTTTTTGTGTTTCCGAATTAGAATTCTCAAGGATTAAATTTCCAGTTTCGATGGCTTTATCGGGTTGGCTTTTATAAATGACGGAAAGATTTTGTTCCAGACTATCCAATTCATTCCGGCTGATTTTCTGCGCATGGACTGAGGCAAAAAAACAAAGAAGGGAAATAATCAGAAATGACTTTTGAAAAACCAACGGTTATAATTTCTCCAAATTTAAAATATCTTTCCCGGATTCATGATATTTCTCGGGTCGATGGTTTTTTTGATGGATTTCTGCAATTCCAAATTGGCGCTGGAAAGAACAATCGGTAAATAGGGCTTTTGGATCAAACCGATTCCGTGTTCTCCCGAAATCGTTCCGCCCAATTCCTTTACGATTTGAAATAATTGATTTAAAATCAATTGAATTTCAGGAACATTATAAGAGTTTTTATGAACCGGATGGTTGATGCGGATATGTAAATTTCCGTCTCCGGCATGACCGTAACAAACGACTTTTATTCCGTTTTCGTCGGCCAATTGATGCATTTTTTTTACCAATTTGGCCAAATTGCCTCTGGGCACGACCGTATCTTCTTCTATGGTGTAGCCTTTCATTTTAACAACTTCAGATACACGTCTGCGGATCAGCCAAATACGCTCTTTTTCAGTATCATTTTCAGCAAAAAGAATTTCCCCGATTTTGAATTTCGAAACCGTTTCCACTAATTTTTGAAGGTCCGTTTCAATTTTTTCATCCAGCGAAATCAATAAATGCGCCTGGATTTCTCCTTCCTCTTTACCCGATTCAAGGGAGAAACTGGACTCGGCAAATAAATATTCGGTTGTGGCATCGATGGCGCGTTGTTCCATAAATTCCAAAGCGGATGGATTTATTCCGGCATGAAAAATAGCCGAAACAGCTTCACAAGCTTCCTCCACTTCGTAAAAAGGAATCAAAACCGATACATCATATTTAGGTTTGGGAATAACCTTTAAAACCGCTTTTGTAATGATCCCAAGCGTTCCTTCACTTCCGATGAATAATTGGGTCAAATTTAAAGTTGTACTATTTTTTAAAGTATTGGCACCTGTCCAGATGATTTCGCCATCAGGCAAAACAACTTCCAGATTCAAAACATAATGAGCGGTTACTCCGTATTTCACCGCTTTTGCCCCACCGGCGTTGGTTGCGATATTTCCACCGATAAAAGAACTCTGCCAACTGCTCGGATCCGGCGGATAAAACAAATTCTCTTCGGCCAATGCTTGTTGCAAATGATAATTGATAACGCCTGCATCCACTTTTACCTGAAAATTTTCCTTATCGATTTCAATCAGCTTATTTAACTTTTCAATAGAAAGCAAAACACCTCCTTTTACGGCTAAGGCACCTCCGGTAAGTCCTGTTCCGGCACCGCGTGGTGTAATCGGAAGAAGTTCTTTATGACAATATTTTACAATTTCAGCAATCTTTTCAGCCGAATCGGGTTTCAAAACTACGTCAGGGAAAAATTCTAATTTTTCTGTTGCATCGGAAGCATAATGGTCAAAATCTGACAGCAAAACATTCTTTACTCCAATTGTTTTTTGGAAGAAATTAATATCGTCATCTGTCAGGACTTTATATTCCATTTTTTAAAGTATCAAGTATCAAGACAAAAGTATCAAGACAAAAGTATCAAGAATTTGCTGTTTGAATTTGGATTAAATCTTTTTCAAATTTTTAAATTCTCAAATTCTCAAATTCTCAAATTTTCAAATCCTATTATTTCTGTCTGAAATAAATTTCAATCGGCACTCCCGTAAAGTCAAAATGTTTACGCAATTGATTTTCGATGAATCGTTTATAAGGTTCCTTTACATATTGTGGCAAATTGGCAAAAAATGCAAATTGAGGTGTGCGAGTGGGCAATTGGGTCACGTATTTGATTTTGATGTATTTCCCTTTTATGGCCGGTGGCGGTGTTGTTTCAATGATGGGAAGCATCAACTCATTCAGTTTACTGGTTTTGATTCTGCGGTTTCGGTTTTCATTGACCATCATTACCGTTTCAATCGTTTTGTGCACACGTTGTTTGGTCAAAGCGGAAATAAATAAAATCGGAACATCGTTAAAGGGTGCGATTTTGTTTCGGATTTCGGCTTCATATTCCTTTATGGTATTGGTTTCTTTTTCGACCAAATCCCATTTGTTAACCAAAATGACCACGCCTTTACGGTTTCTTTCGGCTAAAAATAAAATATTGAGATCTTGTGCTTCGATTCCGCGGGTTGCATCAATCATTAATACACAAACATCACATTCTTCTACCGCCCGAACCGCTCGCATCACCGAATAAAATTCCAAATCTTCACTCACTTTTCCTTTTTTTCGCATTCCGGCGGTGTCAATCAGGACAAATTCCTGCCCGAATTTGTTATAAAGCGTTTCGATGGAATCGCGCGTTGTCCCGGCGATGTCGGTTACGATGTTTCGTTCTTCGCCCAGCAAAGCATTGGTCAATGTAGATTTCCCGGCATTTGGGCGTCCTACGATGGCGACTCTTGGTAAACCTTCAAAGGGGTCTTTGTGTTCAGTTTGGTCAAAATGGGTAACGACCTCATCAAGGAGTTCTCCCGTACCACTTCCACTTTGAGAAGAGATGGTGAAGAATTTTTCTACACCCAGATTGTAGAATTCATAAGAATCATCCAGATTTTTATTAGTATCGACTTTGTTTACCACTAATAAAACCGGTTTTTTGCTTTTTCGAAGTAATTGCGCGACTTCTTTGTCCATATCGGTCAACCCGACCTGATTGTCCACCATAAAAAGGATTACATTGGCTTCGTCAATGGCCAGTTCTACCTGTTTGCGGATTTCAACTTCAAAGGTATCGTCTGACCCCAGAATGTATCCTCCGGTATCGATGACCGTAAAATCACTGCCATTCCAGTCACTTTTTCCGTAATGACGGTCACGCGTAACGCCCGAAACGTCGTCAACGATTGCCTGGCGTCTTTGAACCAGTCGGTTAAATAATGTGGATTTTCCGACGTTTGGCCGGCCTACGATTGCAACTATATTTGCCATAAAAAATGTTTAATAATCCTTCGACACCATGCCTGACGGCAGGTTGGAGCTCAGGATGAGTGATTATTAATGGGTAACTTTTGAGAAACCATTTCTCAAAAGCCCAATTTTTTGGCAAAGGTACTACTTAGAAGTTAGATTTTAGAAATTAGATTTTAGAATTAGCCATTTTGGCTGATTTTTATTTTTTTATAAATCTATCTTCAATTTTTTCGCCTTTTGAATTGGTGTAGAAAATGATATAATTTCCTTTCAGAAAATCACTTACATCAATGAAATCTGCTTTCGATACAGATTGAATTATTTTTCCATTTAAATCAAAAATAGAAATTTTGAAAACTTTTTCTCCGAAATAAAGCGTTTTTTGAACGGGGTTAGGGTAGATTTTAAGCTTGGATGTTCTGATATCATTTGTGGTTAAAAGAGGTTCGTCAACAAAAACAGAGTCTATATATTCTGACTCAATTCCTCCTTCGTAAACCGCTGTTACATGTGCATAAAAGGATTCACCATTTCCATAAAACGGAAAGCCATTATCATCATTACAATCAAATTCTATTGTGCAAAACAGAACGGTTTCTACTTGAAATCTATAAAAATCATTATTCCTATAAATATTATAACCTAACAATTCGTTATGGGGATTTTCAGGTTCATCCCAATAAAGCGCATAATTCTCACCATCTGTTCCTAAATATTCATATTCCCAAAGCAGATTCTGAATCGGATTAATCTGAGAAAAAGCCAATTGCATTAAAATGCTGGTAAACAATAAAGTAAAAAAGTTTTTCATAGCATTATGTTTTTTAGATTTTTATAAAATTTAATTCTTTTTTCTTAAACTATGGAAAATTAGATATAAGATCAAAACACCAAGCAAGACAGCCAAAATCCATTGAAATCCATCTACTGTATTAAAAATTGTTTTTTCTACCTCTTCGTTCATCCCCACAATTTACCATAAAAATGTTTATCCCTATTTTTTATCTTTGAGAAATATTCTCAAAAATGAAAATTAATTACAATCTGCTATTGTTCATTTGTCTTGCCTTGTTTCTGTTACATCTGAATTATTTGTTTGTGGACATCATGGAAGCCCGGAATTTTGTAACGGCACGCGAAATGGTGGACGATGGCAATTGGATTTTTACGACCATGAACGGCGAGGCGCGTTATCAAAAACCACCGCTTCCCACTTGGTTGAGCGCTGGAATGGGAGCAATATTCGGTACCGAATCTGTTTGGGCATTGCGGTTTCCTGCGGCTTTGTCTTGTGTAGCATTGGTTTTGGTGTTTTATCGGTTTGTGAAAGATGAAACCCAAAACAAAAACCTTGCACTCACCATCGGATTGATTTTAGTTACTTCCTATTTGGTTTTATTTGTAGGAAAAAGAGCTACTTGGGATATTTTCTGTTATAGTTTTTCCCTGATCGGCGTTTATTATTTTTATCGGACATTTCATTCGGAAAAAAATAATTTCCTGCATTTCACATTGGCCGGATTCTTTCTCGGATTATCGATTCTCAGCAAAGGGCCAACCGGATTTTATGTAATCGCCGCACCTTTTTTTCTGGCTTATTGGATTGCACACGGATTTCCAAAAATCAAATGGACGGGCTGGATCTGGATGGGCGTTCTTACAATTTTAATCGGATTTTCATGGTACGGCTATATTTATGTTTTTGACAAACAAACCTTAATTCAAACTTTGGAAGCCGAATCTACCGCACGGACCAACCGAGAGGTCAAACCCTTTTCACGTTATTTCAGCTTTCCGGTTCAGATGGGAGTTTGGGCAATTTTCGCTTTGATTTCACTGGCTTTTCCTTATGTGAAAAAGAAAGTTGAACTTCCTAAATCCTACAGTTTTTTCTTTTGGTGGACTATTTTCTGTTTCGTTTTACTTTCATTGATTCCTTCCAAAAAAGAACGATATCTGTTCCCGTTGCTGATTCCGTTGGCTGCCACAACCGGATTTTATATCCAATATTTAATTCAAAATCAAAACTGGAAAAACTGGGAGAAATACCTGGTCAAATTTTCATTCGGCATTGTGGGACTGATCGGAATTTTCATTCCGGTTATTTTATTTGCAGTCCTGAAAATCGATTTGGGTTTTTATTTGATCGCTTTTTCCATTGCCGGAATTTTAATCGGACTCTATATTTTAAAAGAAATCCTCAAAGATTTCAATGTAAAAAATGCGTTTTTGGGAACCGTATTTTTTGTGGTTTCAGCACTGTTATTGGGCATTCCGGTTATCGACCAAATGTTTAACAGCAATCCCGGATATCATTCGCTTCTGACACAAAAAGAAGAGATTGAAAAATCAGGATTGAAATTATACGGATTGGATGCTTATTCGCCTGAAATCTGGTTCAAATACGGAAAATCCATTCCTGAAATTTATCCGGATAATCCCGAATCTTTTCCACAAGAAAACGAATTTTATTTGATTTCTTCGGACAATGAGTCGAAAGAATCCATCACAAAGCAATTAAAGGATTTAGGTTTTTCGGCCGAATTCATAGAAAGATTTGACGACAATGAGGAAAGACCCGGAACCAAAAACCACGTGGACCGGAAACGGATGTTATTGTTTAAAGTGAAAAAATAAGATTAAACCGGCCCTGCTAGGGTTACAAAACCTAACAGGGCTAAAACTAAAAATAAATGCAAAATTTCGAACTCAGAAAAGCCCAAAAAGGAGACTGCGAACAGATGATGCAACTCATCAAAGAGTTGGCAGTGTATGAAAAAGCACCCGATGAAGTGACCGTTTCCATGGAACATTTCGTCGAATCGGGTTTCGGAGCAGAACCGGTTTGGGGTGCGTTTGTAGCGGAAGTTGATGATGAAATTGTCGGGATGTCTTTGTATTATGTTCGTTATTCGACCTGGAAAGGAAAACGATTGTATCTGGAAGATTTAATTGTCACAGAAGAATTCCGCGGAAAAGGTTTGGGTAAAATCTTATTTGACAAAACCATCGAATACGGAAAAGAGAAAGGCTATTCGGGTATGATGTGGCAAGTACTGGACTGGAACGAACCCGCCATCCATTTCTACAAAAAATACAATGCAAAATTTGATGGCGAATGGTTGAATACGTCAATTGAATTTTAATTTAAACTAGAGACAAATAATTATTCGTCTCTATGTATCTTTGCAATCCAAAATTGAATAAAATGAGCAATCCGAATCGTTATACCTTAACTGCAGCACTTCCGTATGCCAACGGCCCCATTCACATCGGGCATCTGGCTGGTGTTTATATTCCGGCTGATATTTATGCCCGATACCTCCGCAGAAAAGGAATGGACGTAGCTTTCATAGGCGGCTCGGATGAACATGGGATTCCGATTACGATTCGTGCCAAAAAAGAAAATACCACGCCGCAGGCAATTGTGGACAAATACCATGAATTGATCAAAGAAACCATGGAAAAATTCGGAGTTTCCTTTGACCATTATTCCCGGACTTCCAATCCCAAACACCATGAAGTTTCTTCCGATTTCTTTTTGAATTTGTACAACAATGGAAAATTCACCGAAGAAGTTTCCAAACAATTTTATGACGAAGAAGCCAAAGAATTTCTGGCCGATCGATACATTGTGGGCGAATGTCCTCGTTGTCACAATCCAAATGCTTACGGTGACCAATGTGAAAACTGCGGTTCTACTTTAAGTCCAACTGAATTGATCCATCCTAAATCGGCTCTGAGCGGAAACACACCCGTTCTGAAAGCAACCAAAAATTGGTATTTGCCATTGAATGAATATGAATCCTTTTTGAAAGAATGGATCATCGACGGACATAAAAATGATTGGAAATCCAATGTTTACGGACAAGTGAAATCTTGGATTGATGACGGATTGAAACCGCGCGCCATGACCCGTGACTTGAATTGGGGAGTGAAAGTTCCTTTGCCGGAAGCCGAAGGAAAAGTGCTCTACGTTTGGTTTGATGCACCGATTGGGTATATCACCTCCACGATTGAGTGGGCGGAAGCCAACGGAAAAGATTGGAAAGATTATTGGCAAAATCCCGATACCAAACTGATTCATTTCATCGGGAAAGACAACATCGTTTTCCATTGCATCATTTTTCCGGCGATGTTGAAAGCACATGGTGATTACATTTTACCAACAAATGTTCCGGCCAATGAATTCATGAACCTGGAAGACGATAAAATTTCAACTTCACGCAACTGGGCGGTTTGGGGACATGAATATCTGGAGGAATTTCCCGGTCAACAAGACGTTTTGCGTTATGTTTTGACGGCGAACTTACCCGAAAACAAAGACAATAATTTTACCTGGAAAGATTTTCAGACCAAAAATAATTCGGAATTAGTCGGGATTTTGGGGAATTTCATCAACCGTGTGATGGTTTTGACGCATAAATATTACGATGGAATTGTTCCTGAAAAAACCGTTGAATTTGAAGAAATCAATCAATTAAAAGAATTCGCCAAAAATATCGGCACTCATTTAGAGAAATTCGAATATCGAAATGCTTTGATGGAATACATGAACCTGGCGCGTTTAGGCAACCAATTTTTACAATTTCAGGAACCCTGGAAAAAACATGAGAATCCCGAAGAAGTAAAAGGAATCATGTATGCAGCCGCTCAGATTGCCGGAATGTTGGCGCAATTGGGCGAACCGTTTATGCCGTTTACTGCGGAGAAACTGTTTCAAATGTTGAATATTTCTCCAATTGATTGGAACGAACTGGAAACGATAGAAGAAGTCATCCCGAGCGGACATCAGTTGAATCCTTCTGAATTGGTTTTCGCTAAAATCGAAGACGAAACCATCGATTTCCAAATCCAAAAATTACAAAACAGCAAAACCCAAAATCTTATGACCAATCCAAACGCTGAACCGCAAAGAGAAACCATTCAATTTGATGATTTCATGAAAATCGATATGCGGGTAGGAACCATTCTGGAAGCGGAAAAAGTGGAAAAAGCCGATAAACTTTTGAAATTGAAAGTCGATACAGGAATTGACATAAGAACCATCGTTTCTGGAATCGCAGAAAGTTTTACACCGGAAGAAATCGTTGGGAAACAAGTAACGGTTTTGGTGAATTTGGCGCCAAGAAAAATCCGTGGAATTGAAAGCCAGGGAATGCTTTTGCTGACCGATAAAAAAGATGGAAAGTTGACCTTTTTAGCGCCGGAGGAAAAGACCAAGAATGGGGCGAATATAGGATAATCAGAATTAAATATAAAAATTTAAAACGGCCTGATTTATCGGCCGTTTTTTATATTCCTTTTATATCATACAATTCACTAAATTTGAGGTCACTCAAATATGACGATATGAAAATAAAATCAATTGCACTGATGAGTCTGGTCGCTATCGCTTTCTGGAATTGCAACAGCAAGACTTCAAACTCTGAAGGCATTACATACACAGCAGAACAAATGAAAAACAATCCGCTGGTGCAGGAAAGCACCTTGCCCTATTTTGCCCCCGATTTTACCCAAATAAAAGACGAACATTTTCAACCGGCTTTGCTTTATGCTTTTCAAGTTGAAAAGGAAGCCATTGAAAAAATTGCCCAAAATCCGGAACCACCGACTTTTGAAAATACCTTGGTCGAAATGGAGAAAGCTCATGCGTTAATCGACCGTGTGTCCAATGTTTTTTATAGTTTGACCGGTGCACATACCAACGAGATTTTGAAAAAATTGGAAGCAGAAATGGCTCCTCAATTTGCAGCCCATACCGATGAAATATTATTGAATGCTCAATTATTCCAACGCATCAAAACGATTTATGAGAATCGGGAGAAATTGGCGTTAAAAGGGGAGGATTTAAAATTGGTGGAAGTAAAATACCAGGATTTTGTGAAAGCTGGCGCCAATTTAAATGAGGAAGAGAAAGCATCCCTGAAAGATATCAATGGAAAGCTGGCTTCATTGGAGAATAAGTTTGGCCAAACTTTATTGGAAGCCACCAATAATTCCGCCTATATCGTACGCGATACAGCTAAATTAAAGGGATTGACGCCATCTGAAATCAATTCGCTGAAAGTGGAAGGAAAATCAGAATGGAAAATTCCGATTCAAAATACAACCCAACAACCTTTTACTCAAAGCATCGAAGACAGGAAAACGCGTGAAAACCTTTTTAAGAAAGCTTGGAACCGCACCGATGGCGGCGAATTTTCTACTCTGGAAATCATCAGAGAAATCCTAAGGTTACGCATCGAAAAAGCCAATTTACTCGGCTATCCTTCTTATGCTGCCTGGAATTTACAGGATACGATGGTAAAAACGACTGATACGGTTGACGATTTCTTTGCCCAATTGGTTCCCGGAACGGTAAAAGCAGCCAATGAAGAAGAAAAAATATTACAGGAAAAAATAAAATCTGAAGGCGGCGATTTCGAATTGGAACCTTGGGATTGGACTTATTATGCAGAACAAGTACGGAAAGAAAAATATGATTTGGATGAAGGACAGTTGAAACCTTATTTCGAATTAAAAAATGTACTGGAAAAAGGTGTTTTTTATGCTGCAACAAAACTTTACGGCATCACATTTAAACCGCGTACCGATATTCCAACCTATCATCCAGATGTTTTGGTTTACGAACTTTTTGAAGAAGACGGAACACCTCTTGGATTGTATTACGGTGATTTCTTCAAACGTGAAAGCAAACGTGGAGGAGCTTGGATGAGTAATTTCGTGACCCAATCGCATTTACTGAACAAAAAACCGGTGATTTTTAATGTTTGCAATTACACAAAACCGGCAGAGGGCGAACCGGCGCTTTTGACTTATGACGAGGTGGAGACGATGTTTCACGAATTCGGGCATGCTTTGCACGGCTTTTTTGCCGATCAAAAATATCCATCCATTTCAGGAACTTCCGTGGCAAGAGATTTTGTGGAATATCCTTCACAGGCCAACGAACATTGGGCGTTACATCCTGAAGTTTTGAAGAATTATGCCATTCACCATCAAACCGGGACGCCGATTCCGCAGACATTGATTGATAAAATAAAAAATGCATCAAAATTCAACCAAGGATTTGCTTTTGGAGAAACTTTGGAAGCGGCCGTTTTGGATTTTAATTATCATTCTTTGAGCGTAATGGACAAGGAATTTAAAGTCAATGGTTTTGAAAAAGAATCTTTAAAAGAAGACAATTTAGATTTGAAAAATGTTCCGCCGAGATATCGGGCGACTTATTTCAACCATGTTTTTGGTGGAGGATATGCAGCCAGTTATTATGCTTATTTGTGGACGGAAATGTTGGCATTGGATACCGGAAAATGGTTTGATGAAAACGGAGGTTTGAATCGTGCCAATGGTCAGCGTTACCGCGATATGATTTTATCAAGGGGAAACACCTTGGATTACAAAGAAGCGTATAAAGCGTTCCGTGGGAAAGATCCCGGTGTGGAAGCCATTTTGGAGAACAAAGGATTTGAATAAAATACAATTCCATTTATATAAAAAAAAACCTTGAATTTCAAATTCGAGGTTTTTGGTTTTTATGGACTAAGGTTTATCGTTTCAGAATTTTTTTGGTCAGGGTTTTACCGTTTTTCAATTTGACCATTATCAAATAATTTCCAGTTGGGAAAGAGGAAAGATTGAATGAGTTCAATGAGGAACCCGTTTCGGTTTTTAATTCCTTTCCGGCCATGTTTAAAATGGAAACGGCTACAATTTCCTGTTGAGATTGAATTTCTAAAATATCCTGAACCGGAATAGGATAGAATTGAACCTGGTCGATTTCCAATTCGTCAGTTGATAAAATCCTTTCGGTATCGATAGGCCCAACCCAGCTGCTTGACAATTCTGAGTTGCATTTAGAACGTAAATAGAGCGAATAATACCAGTTTTCAGTTAAATCCGTTAATTGATAACCCGGTTCGCCGTCCGTATCATTTAGGAATAATTCCTGAGAAGGAACACCTCTTCGTCCGTACATGATTTCCCATTCGGTTGCATCACCATTTTCATTCCAATCCACAGTTACCGTATTTCCAACTTGTTCGGTAATGATAAAATCGGAAGGATCTTTACAGATGATCTGACCGCTTTTGCGGTTTTGCAGATACATGGAGATAGGAAAATAACCTTCTCCGCCTGTAAAAACGGCATCGGGCACATCCAGTTTGATTGTGTGGTTGCCGGCCGTCAAATTGCCCAATTCCACTTCGCGGTTGGGGATTTTATCACCCGGACACCAATTATTGAATTCCAACCACTGACGTGTGGTTTTGGGGCTGGTGCCATAAATTCCGTTTCCTTGCGTATTGTACTGACGCCAAGGCTCACAGGATTTTCCACCCGGAACATAGACCTGAATCAATTCGTCATCCAAATACAAAAAATGTTCTCTTCGCTCATATTCTTCACCACCGGCATTGGCTCCGTGATTGGAACTAATCAGGTATAAAACGACATTTTCCTGTGGCGCATCCAGCGTGAAATTTATAATTTTTGTGGTTTCACCCGGTACGTCGGTGGAATTATAGTTGTTTAGAATTTCATAATCGGCCAATGGTAAAAAGAAAGGCTCGTCTGTATAGGTTTCGGTTCCTTCATCCACATTAAAAACCAAGGTTCCTTCAAACACATCAATTCTTCCGGCACATCCGGCAACCTGGGTTTGAGCGGCATAAGGAACACCAAATACTTCAAATTCCAACCAAAAATCATAGACCGTATTGAATGCGTCATCTTTGAAAATTTCCGATACATTGTCCAACTTAAAATGATAAGGCACTTCTGTGGGATTGATGTTTTTATTCATAAACGGTGTGATGATTCGGGCGATTTCGATTCGGTCAACATCATCAGAATCATATTCGGTTGCACCTTGCGGAACAAATGCCAGAAAAATTTCTCCCAAACGGTCATAATTGTCACAAAGCGCACCGATGGTCACATCCAAACTCAACGAACCTTCTGAAAGGTTATTGACCATTTCCTCGCTTAGTTTGGTTGTGTAACGTGCATTGTTGATTCTCACAACCCCGGGCGGAACGGGTTCGTCCACAGTGGAGGCATAACCGTCATAAAAGACGATTTGGTCATAAATCGTGTAAGAATTTTGAGAAAAAACCAGTATCCCCAAAATGGAAAAAAAAGTAAATAAAAAGTTCTTCATGTTTAATTATTTGTGATGAGTGTTATTTCATTTCATATTGGATTTATACATCCATGGATCTGCCGATTTCCAGCAAAACCAATTCTTTTCCTTTGGAAGAAAAATAATCTTTTGCTTTCTGATGGTCAATTTTAATCGGTGGAAAAGTATCAAAATGATAACCCAAAACCTTGTTGCATTGTACAAAATCACTTGCAAAACAAGCATCTTCAAATCCCATCGTAAAATGATCCCCAACGGGAAAAACAGCCAAATCCAACTTCCCGATTGTTTCCGGAATCAACTTCATTTCATAAGTCAAAGCAGTATCGCCGGCTATATAAATCCGCTTTCCATTTGCTTCCAGCACATATCCGTTTGGATTTCCGCCATAGCTTCCGTCAGCAAAAGAGCTTGAATGAAAAGCAATGGTAGATTTAATTCGGATTTGATTGGTCTCAAACTTTCCGCCGGTATTCATCCCGATGACCTTTAAGCCTTTATTGCCATAATAATAAGACATTTCAGCATTGCAAATCACCGTCGCACCGGTTCGCTCCGCGATCGTTTCTACATCCAGAACATGATCCTGATGCGCATGTGTCAATAAAATAAAATCGGCTTTTAAAGAAGAAATATCAATATGCTTCGCCAATTCATTGGCTGAAATAAAAGGATCTACGATAAAATTTTCCCCATTTATTTCGATTCCAAGAGAAGCGTGACCTAAATAAGTTATTTTCATTTTTGCTTTTTAAAGATTTAACCCAAACCCTAAAAGTAAAGAAAAAACCAGTGTGAGCAAAGCGACTTTCTTTAATTCTTTGTCCAAAAGCCGTGGTTCTTTTGTTTGAAAAAGGGTTTTGAGAAATATCAGGGCAGGAACCAATAAAATCAAAAATATAAACCGGAACCATTCCGTTTTATCTATTTCGACTAAATAGATAATGCCTAAAACAAAAGGCAAAAGCACCAAAACTGCCTGGTATTTTTTTGCGTTCTGAAAACCCATTCTCAATGGCAAAGTCAGTTTGCCTGCTTTTCTGTCGGTTTCTATGTCGCGCATATTGTTCAGATTCAGAACGGCGGTGCTCAGGAAACCAATTGCCATTGCAGGTAGAAAAACAGAAAGATGAATTGTTTCGTGTTGATACAAAGTATAACTTCCCCAGACCGAAATAATTCCAAAAAAAATAAATACAAAAATATCGCCCATTCCGGCATATCCGTAAGCACTTTTTCCTACTGTATAGTGGATTGCAGCCCAGACACAGGCAAACGTCAGGAAAATAAAAAGCATCGCCCATCCGAAATTCTCCTGAAAAGAAACATAAATCAAGAGAAAAGCCGTGACAGCCGAAAGGATACTGAATAGAATCACGGCATTTTTCATTTGCTTCGCAGAAATTTCACCTGAAGCAACTGCGCGTTTTTCTCCAATCCTTTCTGCATCCGTCCCTTTGATTCCGTCACCGTAATCATTGGCGTAATTCGATAAGACCTGTAAAAATAAAGTGGTCAAAAAGGCAAGAAGAAAGATAAACCAATTCCAATGTCCTTCAGACAAAGCGATTAAGGAACCCAAAATAATTCCGCTGATGGACAAAGGCAGAGTCCTCAATCTTGCGGCAGCAATCCATTTTTTCATTGAACAAAAATAAAGATATTTTCTAACCCTAACAGGGTTTTAAACCCTGTTAGGGTTGAATTCATTCCAATTTTACATTTCGTATCGCTTTAATAGAAATTGCAATGACAATTACGGTAATAATGGTCATTGTTCCACCAAAAATAATCGCTGGAACCAATCCCAATAAACTTGCCGCAACGCCACTTTCAAAAGCCCCGAGTTCATTGGAACTGCTCACAAAAATACTGTTGACAGAAGAAACGCGCCCTTTCAGATGTTCAGGCGTTTTATATTGCAAAATGCTTTGACGAATGATCATGGAAACAGCATCAAACGCACCGCCCAGCATTAAAACCCCAAAGGACAAATACAGATTTTTGGAAATCCCGAAAACAATGATGCAAACCCCAAACATGGCGACGCTTCCCAGTAGTTTAAAGCCTACACGGCTTTTGAGAAGGGGAAGAGAAGAGAGAAAGAACATCATAATCAATGAGCCTATGCCGTGTGCAGAACGCAACCAGCCAAATTCGATGGAACCAGCATTCAGGACTTTTTCCACCACAGCCGGAAGCAAAGATTCGGCTCCGCCAAAGAAAACCGCAAACATATCCAGACTTAAGACTGCCAAAATAATGGGTGTAGCCAAAATGAACTTAAATCCTTCTTTGATGCGTTTCATGGAAGATTCTCCTACACCCAATTCTTCTTCGGGTACAGGTTTGGGAGAAATTCTCAAAATCATGATCATTGAAAAACACATCAGCACAAAAGCGGTTCCGAGCGCGGCTTCAATTCCAAATGCAGCCAAAATCAAACCACCGGCAAGCGGTCCCAAAACCGAACCGATCATAAATGCCGATGAACTGATGGGAATTGCTTTTTGGTAATTTTCTTTTCGTACCACCAAAGCCAGAAGTGAAAATACTGCCGGTCCGCTGAATGCCCTAGTCAGTCCCAAAATAAAAAAAGCAAAATAACAAACGGCCAAATAACCCGTAACGCCTACCTTCTCCTGAATCCCCGGAAAGTTCACCAAAAGCAATACAAATGAAGCCAGCATAAATGTTCCGATGGTTCTTTTGATTACTTTTCTTTTATCGAGTTTATCGACGAGTTGTCCGGCGTAAAAAGCTGTAAATAAAATAGGGGCAAACTCAAACAAACCGATCAATCCTAAATAGATTTCTTGTTTGGTTAAACGGAAGATTTCAAAAGCGACCGAAGTGCTTTGAATAAACAAAGCAAAAATCAATGAAAATCGCAGAAAAATAAAGGCAACAAATTCTTTGTTTTTCCAGACGGATGGAATTTCCGGAGTTTCTTCCATTGAAAATTTTGATTGTAAATTTATGCGGCGAAGTTACTGACTTACTGTGAAGATTTATTCCATTCCTCTATAATTTTATTCAATCCCGCCATTATCCCATTGTAAAAATTTTCATGTTTGAAATAGGGTGTCATTTCTTCCTCAATAACCTTTTTCAAAAAATTATCTGAAAGTATTTTTTCAATTCCTGATCCGGTAGCAATCCTGATTTGGCGATCCTCTATACTCATAACAATCAATAAGCCATTGTTTTTTTCAGCCGTTCCGACTCCAATAATTTCCTAAATCGATTGAATAGTCGATTATATTTTTATAAGGAGAAATGTTGTCAACCGTTACAACGGTAGTTTTTTGTTTGTAATCAAGTAAAAGTTCATTCAGATCTGTCCTTTGCTGTTGTGTGAGTTGATTAGCAAAGTCATTTACCAAACCAATTGGCTTTGGCAGTCTGGATTCAATTCGTGTCTGTTCCTTGATTTGCGGAAGACAACTAAATAAAAGAATTATTAATGAAAAGATAAGAGGATTTTCATCAGCCTAATTTTTCATTAATTTGAAATCGTAGAGTTTTATAAAATCTATTTTATGGTCCCATATTTCGCTCGTATGAGCATTAGGAAAGGTTCCCACAATGCTTGTGTTTTCAAAGTTGTCTTTGAAATAATATTTAATATCGGCACTGTAATCTAAAATAACATCTGAGTTATTTCGTAAAAATAAAAGAGATTTATAATCTTTGTCTTCTTTTCCTTCATTGTAATATGCACCTATGAAGAAAACTTCAATAGTGTTCTCCAATGGATTTTCTGCAAATAAATTTTCTCTTTTTTCAAATGAATACATTTCAGTATAAGGTTCAATACTCAAAATCCTGTATTCGTATTTATCTTTTTTCTTTTCTTTCAACTCCAAAACAACTTTTGACCAAAGCGGAATAATAAACTCTCCGAATTCAGTTGGTGTTTTTGTATTATAGCTGACAGTTTCCTGTGAGAACAAAAAAGAATTCGTAATAATTAGGAAAAACAATGTAATAGATGTGAATTTATTCATGGTAAAAAATGTTATCTAAACTTATCAAAATCCCGTTTTCTTTTTTCCAGAAAAGCATTTCTTCCTTCTTCCGCTTCATCGGTTCCATAAGCCAGTCGGGTGGTTTCACCTGCAAAAATTTGTTGACCGATGAGCCCGTCGTCAATTAGATTAAAGGCAAATTTCAGCATTTTGATGGCCGTCGGGGATTTCGTTAAAATTTCCTGCGCCCAGTCAAAAGAGAATTGCTCCAGTTCATCGTGCGGAACAACAGCGTTGGCCATTCCCATATCGTAGGCCTCCTGTGCGGAATAATTCAATCCCAAAAAGAAAATTTCCCGCGCTCTTTTCTGTCCCACCTGACGCGCCAGGTAAGCCGAACCAAATCCGGCATCAAAGCTTGCAACATCGGCATCGGTTTGTTTAAAAATTGCATGTTCTTTGGAAGCGATCGTCATATCACAAACCACATGAAGTGAATGTCCGCCACCCACTGCCCAGCCATTTACCACGGCAATGACCACTTTTGTGGAGAAACGGATCAAGCGTTGTACTTCCAAAATATTTAACCGCCCGACTCTGTCTTCACCTTCATAACCCTTTTTTCCGCGAACGCGCTGGTCACCTCCCGAACAAAATGCCCAGCCGCCATCTTTGGGCGAAGGCCCTTCGCCGGTCAATAAAATTACCCCAACGCTTCTGTCTTCTTCCGCAATGGTAAAAGCATCCAAGAGTTCGAAAACCGTTTTGGGTCGGAAAGCGTTCCGAACTTCAGGACGGTTAAATGCGATTCTGGCTACGCCATCGGCTTTTCTAAAGGTTATGTCTTCGTATTCTTTTACGGTTTGCCAATTTATGTTTGTCATATTGAATTCATTTTGGAACAACAAAGTAAAGTAAATTTAAGGGAATCACCCAAGTTAAAAAAACAGGGAATTCCTTGTTGCAGTTGAAACTGAAAATGATTTCAATATTTATAAATCCGGTATTTAACTTGTTGAAAAATAATTATTTGTAATTCATAAATGTTTATTATTTTTAGTTAAATACTAAAACTTATGTCAACCAGAAGAAAATTTCTCAAGCAATCGGCGATGGCGGGAGCCGGACTTTTATTGCATTCGCCTGTATTATCCAATATTTTACAACCCAATTCCAATCTTCATGTAATTTGCATCGGCGGAGGTTTATCGGGACTTTCAGCGGCTTATCGTCTCAAACAAAAAGGCTTTAAAGTAACTGTTCTTGAATCACAGAAAAGAGTAGGAGGCCGTGTGTTTTCACATAATATCACATCTGATTTGGTAATTGAATTGGGAGGCGAATGGGTTGGAAATTCGCATACGAGGATCCAAGAATTATGCGGTGCATTTAATTTGGATTTGGAAAATAATCAGTTCGATACGCATTTGATTTATAAAGGGCAATATTCACCTCCCGGAGCATGGGATTATACAGATCAATGGAACAAAAAATTCCAACAAATTCTAAAAGATTATGAAAATTTCTCGGAAGAAGATTTAATTCAACTCGACCGATACGACTGGTGGCGTTTTTTGATTAACAATGGTTGCGAAGGACGGGATTTGGAAATCAGGGAATTACTGGACAGTACCGATTTCGGTGAGAGCATTCGTCACGTTTCGGCTTTTGCCGCATTGGCCGAATACGCAGAAAGCAGTGAAAAAAATGAGATGGATTTGAAAATAAAAGGCGGCAATAAAATGCTGGCCGAAAAGCTGGCCGATGCCATAGGGCGGGAAAATATTTTATTGCAGCACAAGGTGACCGGGATTAAGCAGTCCGATAAAGTTTCAGTGGTTTGCAGCAACGGAAAAACCTTTACAGCTGATAAAATTATCTGTGCGCTTCCTACGTTTGCCATACATAAAATCGACTGGCAGCCCGGTTTGCCGGACCGTAAATTGCAGGCTCTGCGAGAATTGCAATATGCCCGGATCAATAAAAGAGCCATCTTATTTGATCAGCGTTTCTGGAAAGATGAAAGTTTTGATATGATAACCGATGAAATGCCACATTATTTCTATCATGGTACCAAAAATCAGAAATCGCAGCAAGGCGTTCTGATTTCTTATACGATTGGCGAAAAAGCGGCTGTCGCTGCAAACAGAAGCCATGAAGGATATAAAAAAGATGTCGTCGATACGCTTTCTCCTCATTTTGGAAACATTGATCCTTTGTTCAAAGATCAATTGAATTATTATTGGGGAACCGATGAAAATTCAATGGGTGCATATGCCATGTATGGAATTGACCAATGGTTTAAAACAAAACCCATTTTGACAGAACCTTTCCGTCATGTACATTTCGCCGGAGAACATATTGCGGACTGGCAAGGCTTTATGGAAGGAGCGATCAATACGGGAGAATCGGCTGCCGATGAAATAATGTAGAAAATATTCTGTATAAAAAAAGCCCTGAAATACATCAGAGCCGGAGTATATTTTTTTTTTAAAACAGCAATTTTGATTAATTGAACATCTCTTTTACACGCTCAAAAAAGGATTTATCATTTTTGGTCGGATGCGGAGAGAAATGCTCGTCATCTTTCATTTTATCAAAGAAAGCTTCTTGTTCTTTTGATAATTTATCGGGTGTCCAGACATTGATATGCACAAATAAATCTCCGTTTCCGTATCCGTTCAGACTAGGAAGTCCCTGTCCTTTCAGGCGCAAAACCTTTCCTGATTGTGTTCCTTTGTCGATTTTGATTCGGACTTTGTTGTTTACCGCCGGAATATCTTTTGAAGTTCCCAGAATAGCTTCAGGAATGGAAATGTATAAATCATAGTGAAGATTATTACCGTCCCGTTTCAAGTCATTGTGAACTTCTTCATCGATCACGACAAGTAAATCACCCGGAACTCCGTCAAAAGGCGCATCATTTCCTTTACCTGCAACCTGTAACTGAATTCCTTCGCGAACCCCGGCCGGAATCTGAATTTCAACCGTTTCTTCTACTTTATTCAATCCCTGATTATTGGCTCCCGGCGGAATATGATCGG
This sequence comes from Moheibacter lacus, assembly GCA_040392505.1. Lineage (GTDB taxonomy): Bacteria > Bacteroidota > Bacteroidia > Flavobacteriales > Weeksellaceae > Moheibacter > Moheibacter lacus_A. Next base: position 29,724 of record JBEBVY010000013.1, read on the forward strand.
CAGTTTTCCCGATTCCCTGACAGCTTCCACAAGCCACTGTGGTTTGCATTTGGCCGAGAAAAGTATTGGTTACTTTTGTCTGATAGCCCGATCCTCCACAGGTAGGACAGGTTTTGAAGGTAACACCGGCCGCTTGTTTGAAGCGTTTTACTTTAACTTTCCGAATGGTTCCGTTCATCATTTCTTCCAGATTCAGCTTAACGCGGATGCGTAAATCCGAACCTTTCATACGACGCGGTCCACGTTGTTGCTGCCCAAATCCGCCACCGAAATGACCCCCGAAAATATCCCCGAAATGAGAGAAAATGTCTTCCATGTTCATTCCACCACCACCGCTAAATCCGCCGGCACCGCCTACGCCCGCATGTCCGTACTGGTCATAACGCGCTTTTTTCTGTGGGTCACTTAACACTTCATAGGCTTCGGCCGCTTCCTTGAACTTTTCTTCGGCAGTATGATCACCCGGATTTTTGTCAGGATGGTATTTTATAGCCAGTCTCCGGTATGCTTTTTTAATTTCCTCTGCAGAAGAAGATTTGGACACTTCCAGTATTTCGTAATAATCTCTTTTCGCCATATTTTTCTAAATAAAAAGTATAAAGTAAGAAGTGAAAAATGGGGAATTAATTTTTAAAACATCCGACATCCGACACCCACATTTTTTTATTGCCCGATGACCACTTTGGCAAAACGGATTACTTTGTCGTTCAGGAAATATCCCGTTTCCAGGATGTCCACTACTTTTCCTTTCAATTCTTCTGAAGGAGCCGGAATCTGAGTGATAGCTTCCATTCTGTCTGTGTCAAATTCATCGCCCGCCTGGATTTCAATTGCCTTCAATCCTTTTCCACGCAAGGTTTCAACCAATTTGTTCTGAATCAGAACAACACCTTTGAACAAATCGCTCTCTTCGGATTTTTCCAATTCTTTGATGGCGCGTTCAAAATCATCCAGAATCGGCAAAAGAGCGGTGATGGTTTCGGCATTGGCAGTTTTGAATATGTCAAAACGTTCCTTTGTCGTTCTTTTTTTGTAATTGTCAAACTCTGCAAAAAGTCGTAAAAACTGATCCTTTTCTTTTTGAAGCTCTTGTTTTAAAAATTCGGTTTCTGATAATTCATTTACTTCATTATCAGTGTTTTCCGTCGGTTTGTTTTCTTCCAAAATCTCCTCGTTCAATTCTTCGTGTATATTGTTTTCTGACATTTTAATTCTGATTTTCCGATACAATTTCAAAAACATTGCCAACGGATGCGATTGTGACAGTTTGGCAGAATTTAAAATTCGTTTTCAGTTAAATCTTATCTTCATCCAAATTAATTATCTTTAAACCTTAAACTTTAGACCTTATTTTGTGTTAGTCGAAATCTGTGCTACATCTGTTCAATCCGCTGTTAATGCGCAACAAGCCGGATCCAAACGCATCGAACTTTGTTCGGAACTGGGCTTGGGCGGCATTACGCCTTCTTATGGTTTAATTCGTCAGATTTTGGAGGAAATTTCCATTCCGGTTTTTGTGCTGATTCGGCCGAGAAGTGGAAATTTTACCTATTCTGATTTTGAATTTGAAATCATGAAGAAAGACATTCAGCTTTGTAAAGATTTAGGCTGTGCCGGAATAGTTTCAGGCATTTTAAAGGAAGATTTTTTTGTTGATTTAATTCGAACCAAAGAACTGATTGAATTGTCCAAACCTTTGGAATTTACGTTTCACAGAGCGTTTGATTTAACCCCCAATCCTTTTCAATCTTTGGAAGAATTAATAGAACTGGGAGCAGAACGAATTTTGACATCAGGTCAAGAAATTTCAGCGGAAAAGGGATTGGATTTATTGGTTGAATTAAAAGAAAAATCAGAAAATCGAATTTCCATTTTACCGGGTGGCGGAATCAACCCTGAAAATGTTCATTTATTCAAAGAAAAAGGATTTGAAGAAATCCATGCTTCGGCTTCTTCCTTATTCAAGGAAAGTCCAAAACCCAAAATTTCCATGAACAGCGAAAAGTTTTTAGATGAAACGAAACAGTTTGTTTCGGATGAGGAAATAATTAGAAAATTGACAAACCTGTAGCCCTAACAGGGTTCATAACCCTGTTAGGGCTTAAAAATAATAAAACATGAACCGCAGAAAATTTATACAAAACACAGCACTTTCGGGATTGGGATTATCGGTTGGAGCTTCAGCACTGGCTAGTGAAATTCCAAATTTTAATTCAAATACGGCCAACCTTAATAATCCGTTTGTAATCGCTACCTGGAACGTGCCCAATGCAACTAAAAAAGCCTGGGAAACCTTACAAAAAGGGCATTCTGCTCTGGATGCGGTTGAAAAAGGTTGCAATGTGGAAGAAGAAGATCCGGCCAATAATTCTGTGGGTTATGGCGGAAGACCTGATCGGGACGGACATGTTACGCTCGATGCTTGTCTGATGGATGATAAAGGAAACTATGGTTCTGTAGTGTTTATGGAAAACATAGTCCATGCGATTTCAGTCGCTCGAAAAGTGATGGAAGAAACACCCCATGTTTTGTTGGCGGGAAAAGGAGCGGAAGAATTTGCGGTTTCGCAGGGGTTTAAACGCATGAATTTATTGACAGATTCTTCCAAAAAGGCATGGGAAGAATGGAAAATAGAATCCAAATACCAACCTATCATCAACATAGAAAACCACGATACGATCGGGATGCTGGCGATGGATAAAAACGGAAATCTTTCCGGCGGATGTACCACAAGCGGTCTCGCCTATAAAATGCATGGACGCGTAGGAGATTCGCCCATCATCGGATCGGGACTTTTCGTGGACAATGAAGTCGGTGCGGCAACCGCGACGGGTGTAGGTGAAGAGGTTTTGAAAACCGTGGGTTCTTTTTTGATTGTTGAATTGATGCGACAAGGAAAGTCACCGCAACAAGCTTGTGAGGAAGCCATCAAACGGATCATGAAAAAACAACCGGATAGACGGGATTTTCAAGTCGGTTATATCGCGGTCAATAAAAAAGGGGAAATCGGAGCTTTTTCCATTCACGAAGGATTTAGTTATCAGCTGTATCAGAACGGAAAAAACGAGAATATAAAGCCGGGGTTTTATTTGAAATAGGATTATAAGCTAGGAATAGTATGCGACATTTTATGAAAAAGAATCGAGGTATTTATTTTTTTGCATTTATCATTTTATTCAGTTGTGATAAGAAAGTAGAGCAAGAACCACATAAAAAATCGGAAGATGATTTAGAATTAGTTACAATTGAATATAAAAGTGAAGACCCTGTTTATTTGAAAAATCCTGAAGAATCTGACACAATGTGCATAAATGCTATTGAAAGAGCGAAAATTGATTTAAAGAATTACGAAGGAATATTTACTCAAGCAACTTGCTTTGGTTGTGAGTTTAGGCCTTACATTCAAGAAATAAAAGAAATAGTTATAAACAAAGGATTTAAATTCCAAATTGAAGATTATGGTTGTGTCATTTTTGAGGGACAAACAGATGGTTGTTATAGTGGTTATGTTAATATGATCATGAAAGATCGTTTTGGCCAAGATTATTACCAAGATATTTTAGACGAAGCAAAGGAAAATTTTATTTTCAATCTTGTTAAAAACGATTCAATTATAAGCATTTATGCTTTAGAAGAAGATGAAAAACCAAAATTAAGAAATCCTTAATCCTTAATTTCAATTTTTGGGAAATTTTTTGTAAAAACATCAACCATGAAGTTCTGACATGTTATTCTAAAAGTATAGTATTGATGAGGATTACTAAACATTTCTGTTAAATTGGAATTGATATTATATCCTTCAGCAATTTCTAGAAATGAAAAACTGTATATTGGTTTAAAATTAATATACCCGTAATAACTTTCATTAATCATTAAGAAAGAAACTAAATCACTAAAAATTAATTTCACTTCAAAGCTTTCTGAATTATAATGTTCAATAGTAATTTCAAGTTGAGGGTTAATCTCATTTGTATTAAAAATAAAATCAGTTATTGCAAAACAGTGGAACTGACTTTTATTAAAGAAAGTTTTGTTAATAAAATCTCTAAAATTTTTTAAATCAATATTTTCTTCTATAAGATTTAACATTATTCTGTTTTTCAAATTCATACATAATTCCTCCCCATTGGGGAGGTTAGGAGGGGCTTAAAACTTCATCCTCACCTTAGCATTGATAAAACGTCCGGTCAAACGATTAGGAACGCCATAAATCATCGAACTGTTTACGTCGCGCACCCAGGTGTTGCTGATTTCGTTTCGGATATCGAAAATATTGAACAAATCTACTCCCAATGATAATTCCTTGAAGTTACTCCAGAAATTTCCTTTGGCTACCAAATCGGTTTGGTTGATGAATTCTTTGATGAATCCGATGTCCACACGTTTGTAATCGGTCAGATAATTCTGAAAATCATAAGGATCAGTCAAAGGCGGTGCTCCGTTTGGCAATCCGGAAGCATAGACCAGATTTACATTAACTTTGAACGAAGGTAAAATCGGCATATAATCCTGGAAGAAAATCGAAGCTTTGAATCGCGGATCGGTTGGCAACGGAATGTTTCCTCTGTCATCAATGTTTTGGAAAGCTCTTGCATATGACAAACTCAACCAGGAATCCACGCCCGGAACAAATTCGCCGAACAGGCGCATATCGACTCCGTAACCATAACCTTTGGCATTGTTGTCAGCCGTGTAACGGATACGAACATTGTCCACGAAATAAGGATTCAGGTCATTGAACATTTTATAATAAGCTTCTGTGGTTAGTTTAAACGGACTGTTCCACATTTTGAATTCGTAATCATGTCCCAATATAAAATGAATGGATTGCTGGGCTTTTACTTCGTTGTTCAAAGAACCGTCCAGTCTTCGTACCTCACGATAGAAAGGCGGTTGGTAATAAAGTCCTGTGTTGAATCGGAAGGTCATTTCTGAATCCCAATCCGGTTTAACCGCGATTTGGGCTCTGGGTGAAATATTGAATTCTTCATTGAAATCCCAATACGTCGCCCGAACGCCACCGTTTACGAGAACTTTTGAGCCGCCCCAGAAAAACTTTTTGGTGTATTGCGCATATCCGGAAAAACGATTGGATTTCAATTCATTTCTGGCATGAACACTATAATTTAAGGTCAAATCGGATTCATCTAAAACACCCGGATTATAATTACCCGGAATCGAATATCCGGTGGAATCCAATAATTGCCATTCGCTCATCAAATCCCTGATGTCTTCCTGCTGGTATTTCACACCCCATTCGATGTCTGTGTTGATGTCCAGTTTGTATCGTCCGCGATGTTGCGCACCGATGACCAAAGCATCAAAATTATTTCTCGCATGATCGATTTGGCTGCCGATGTCATAAGTCGTCATTACATTTCCTTCTCCGTCCAATTCGTTCAAACGATAAGCACCATAAATATCAAAATATTCGCGTTCTTTTGAATGAAAAGCAAAAGCATCCACTACCAAATCCAATTTGGAATTCGGTGTATGGCGAACGGTTACCGAACCCGATTCGGTCGCAAAACGGTCTTCCTCATTTCCATCATAAAAAACGGTCAAACTCATCGGTGTATCAAGCGTTCCGAATTTTGTATCCCGGTTTTTGGGAACCAACTCAAATTTGCTGTCGGTTTTGGCTCCTAAAAAGGAAACTTCCCATTTCGAATTCAATTTATAATTGATATTGGCCTGAACGTCATAGTAAACCGGATTGAAATCGCTTTCGCCATCCAGCGTATTTAAAACCAAATTTCTGTTCTGATAACGGGCACCCACTATGGCTGAAAGTTTATTGTTTTTTGAAGCGCCGCCCACGGTCAGATTTCCACCCATCAAACTCGCTTCCAAAGTAGCTTCGAATTCTTTTGGACGTTTGTAAATGATGTCCAGAACACTCGACATTTTATCGCCGTATTTGGCTTCCCATCCACCGGCAGAGAAATTCACAGCATCGGTCATGGATGGATTTACAAATCCCAAACCTTCCTGTTCGCCGGAACGAATGAGTTGTGGTTTGTATATTTCGATTCCGTTTACGTAAATCAGGTTTTCGTCAAAATTTCCACCTCGTACGCGGTATTGAGAAGTCAATTCGGATCCGATGCTTACGGAAGGTAAACTTCCCAGCATTTCAGTCACACCACCCGTCATACCGATGGAAGTTTCCATCGCAGCCGGATCAAGTGAAATACTATTCAATGGTTTTTCGGTCACTCGCTGGAAAATCACGGCACCTTCCAATTGCACACTGCTGGCGAGAATGATGTATTTTTCTAAAGTTTCGCCTTCGGCTAAATGAACCGTTTCGGAAAAACTGGATCTTTCTTCTTGTTCAAATTGAATGGTAACATCCGTTCCGGCGGTTATTCCGATGGAGAATTCTCCGTTTCCGTCTGTATAAACGGTATTGACACCATCCGAAACCGAAACATCCATGAGCGGAATCTGGTATTCGTCAAAAACTTTTCCTTTGAAAGTTGCCTGTTGGGCATAAGTAAATCCGGCAATTAATAAGAAAACAAAAAGAAAATTAATTCTTGTTGAAATTGACGGTGTAGGTAGCAGTATTGTTCTTTTCATCCCAAACTTTTAGTTCTAAATTATGTTTTCCGGTCGTAATCCCTTCACGGTTCAGGTCGATGGTCAATGACTTTGTTTTTTGATCATAATTAGTCAAAATCCATTTTCCGTCCACATAAGCATCAAAATCCTCAATCCCTGATTCGGTGTCGCTTATCGTGAAACGAATTACTCCTTTAGAGCCGGTAAATGTACTATTTTCTTTGATATTAACGGGATTTATTGTCGGTTTCGTATTATCAATTCCAACGGAAAATACGCCGAAGTCCCGGGTTTCACCCACAACTTTTCCATTTTTATATTCGGCAGTGATATATTCTTTTTTCCAGGCACCTCTTTTTTGATATTCCAAAACAATAATGGCCTTATCCAGTTGGGCAGTTGGAATTCCGTCGGGCTCCAAGGCAATGGTATAATACCGATGAACCGGAATGTTCCAGTCGTGTACCCAATGTTTGCCATTGTCCGATTTTCTGTATTGGAAATTTAAATCTTCATAAATCACGCCTTTGGGCATGGAAATTTCGATTCCGTCTTCTTTGAAATAATTTTCTTTGTCCCAACTAAATAGGATTGCGTTTCCGTCTGCCGGTTTTTCGGTTGGAGGTGTTTTGCCTGAAACCTTGAATTTTGATTCATTTTTATTTCCTGCATAATCCAAAACTTCAATCCTAATCGCATAAGTTTTTCCTTCTTCCACATTGAGAATTCCATTGTTTTGAACTTGAGAATACATCTGAATCGGATCGCCTTCTTTTCGGTACAATTGATAAACCCAACTGTTGTTTTTCATACGATCGCTGTAATCTACCAAACAATTGACGGCACGTGTCCAGTCAAAATTCAACCTTTCTGCCGTATAAGTGAAATAGGGATTTTCATCCACATAGACATTGATCTGGTAAATACCGTTCATGTTGGAAGCGCCATTCTGTTTGTCATAGGCTTTTATGCCCAGTCCGATTTTTCCGGAAACAGAAACAGTAGTTCCGGCTGAAACCACCTGACGGGAAGTTTTTCCATTGACATTTCCATTGATCGGATAAATATAGGTTCCATTGATCATGGGAGCACTGGTGTCAGGGACATCAAATCCGAAAAGAAAAGGATTGATGGGTTCTTCCGTTTGGGTGTCACGAATTTCAAAATGGAGATGAGGTCCACCTGAGCCTCCTGAGTTCCCCGAAATGGCGACGATGTCACTCTCAGAAACCTTTATTTCATTTTTTTTCGGATAAATTTCTACGCTGAAAGTTTCATTTTTATATTGGTGCTGTCTGACAAATTCTTCTATTTCCGGACTGAATTTTTGAAGATGTCCGTAAACCGAAGTATAACCGTTTGGATGGTCGATGTAAAGCGCGTTTCCATAGCCACGCGGAGAAACATTGATACGGGAAATATAGCCATCGCCCACGGCATAGACATTGTAACCTTCTTTCTGATTAGTTTTGATGTCGATGCCACTGTGAAAATGGTTGCTGCGCAATTCGGCAAAATTGCCGGCTAAATAATTGGTGATGCCAAGCGGGTTTCGAAATTCGCCTTTCGGATAAACGACTTTGGTTTCTTTTTTTTCAGAAGTAATTTGGGCGCATGCGCTGAAAAATAACAATCCGAAAAGCAGAACATTTAATTTCTTCATTTAGGTCAAATTTGGACAAAAATAAGGATTTATAAGAAAGGGAAATCCCGGATTTCTTAAAATTAAAATGGATTTGAATTTGAACTCTGTCAAAAAAAAGTTACCTTTGCGTTAAATAAGTTAGGACAAAAAGTTCTCTTATCAAATGAATCAAAATGAGTCAAATTTCATAAATCTTGAACAAAAGCTCTACCAGTTGGTAGGTGCGTATAAAAATATTAAAAAGGAGAGAGAGTCGCTGAAGGAGGAAATAGAAGCATTGAAAGAAAGTTTGAAATCATCACGCTCAGAAGTGTTAAAATGGAAAGACGAAAATGAAAGACTGAAAGTGGCCAATGCCCTTTTAGGAGATGAAGAACACAGAAGGCTGATGAAATTGAGGGTTAACAAACTTATAAAAGAACTGGATGTTTGTATCGCTCAAGTGAAAAATGAAAAAGGATGAGTACGTTAAAAGTAAAAATCGACATAGCCGGAAGGCAATATCCTTTGAATATCAATGCGGAAGAAGAAGAGGCGGTTCGAAGTGCCGGAAAAGAAATCAATAAATTAATTCAAGAGTTTGAAGACAGATATGCAGTAACGGACAAACAGGATGCGATTTCCATGGTAGCCCTTCAGATGGCTTCCAAATATAATTTACTCAAGCAGTCCGGGACGGGAGATGAAGTTGAAATAAATGAAAAATTGAACCAATTGATCGATATCATAGATAGAGAATTGGAAGAAAATAAATAAAAAGACGTTCAGCTGTTTAAATACAGTAAAAATACTATCCCACATTAGTTCTAACATTTTGGTAAGCTCAACGCCAGTTTTGTAACCGGGTGAAAGTTGTCCGGAAAGCGGGCCGCAACAACGCAAGTTGTTCAAATTATTTGACGGCGGATTCTTGACTGACAAAATAGCCCAAAGCCTGTTTTCAGGAGCTTACGCAAAACTTATTTAACTAATGTGGGATTTTTTATGACCTAAAATGAAAAAAAATGGATACAACAATGACAATAATTGTAGGTATTGCAGGGCTTGTAATAGGAGCCGTTGTAAGTTATTTCCTCGCTAAAAAATCTGTCGATAAGGAAAACCAAATATTGGTAGATGACGCGAAAAGAAAAGCAAAAGAAATAGTAAGCGATGCCGAAAAAGAAGGAGAAGCCATCAAGAAAGAAAAGATATTTCAAGCCAAGGAAAAATTTCTCGAATTGAAATCGGCTCATGAAGAAGCCATCAACCAAAGAGAAAGAAAAATGGCAGAATCCGAATCAAAAATCAAAGAAAGAGAAGACAAATTAAAATCGGATCTTTCCGATATACAAAGACAAAGAGATTTGTTAAAGAACGAAACTTCCAATCTTCAGTCGCGACAGGACAAATTAAACCTGAAGCAAAAGGAAGTGGACACGATGCATAAAAAACAAGTGGAGGTCCTGGAAAAAGTTTCCAGTTATACGGCAGAAGAAGCAAAAGCCGAATTGATGGAAACCCTGAAAGATGAAGCCCGTATTAAAGCGCAAGCTCACATCCAGGAAATCATGGAAGAAGCAGAATTGAATGCCAAAAATGAAGCGAGAAAAATCATCATCGGTTCCATTCAGCGCATAGGAACGGAACAAGCCGTTGAAAACGCAGTGTCGGTATTTAACATAGAATCGGATGAAGTAAAAGGTAGAATCATTGGTCGTGAAGGACGGAATATCCGGGCGATAGAAGCTGCCACGGGAGTGGAAGTCATCGTTGATGATACACCGGAAGCCATCATTCTTTCTTGTTTTGATCCGGTGAGACGCGAAATCGCACGTCTTTCTTTGCACCGTTTGGTGACGGACGGAAGAATACATCCGGCCCGAATCGAAGAGGTGGTTGCAAAAACTACCAAACAGATTGAAGACGAAATCATAGAAGTCGGTAAAAAAACCATCATGGATTTGGGGATTCATGGATTACACAAAGATTTGGTGAAAATCGTAGGACGAATGAAATACCGTTCTTCTTATGGTCAAAATTTATTGCAACACTCCAGAGAAGTTGCGCATTTGGCCGGAACGATCGCCGCCGAATTGGGCTTAAATCCAAAATTGGCCAAACGAGCCGGGCTATTACACGACATCGGAAAGGTTCCGGATCAGGAATCCGAATTGCCACACGCCATTTTGGGAATGCAGTGGGCTGAAAAATACGGTGAACATCCGGAAGTGGTCAATGCCATAGGTGCGCACCATGATGAGGTGGAGATGACATCCTTGATTTCACCGATCATCCAGGTAGCCGATGCCATCAGCGGAGCAAGACCGGGCGCCAGAAGACAGGTAGTGGAGTCTTATATCCAGCGTTTAAAGGATTTGGAAACTACGGCTTTGAGTTTTGATGGCGTTGAAAAAGCATTTGCAATCCAGGCAGGACGCGAATTGCGGGTAATGGTTGAAAGCGATAAAGTGGATGATGCCAAAGCAGCGGAATTGTCCTTTTTAATTACCGATAAAATCCAAAATGAACTGACTTATCCGGGACAGGTTCGCGTTACCGTGATTCGGGAGACGAGAGCCGTAAATGTTGCGAGATAGTTTTTGAGTGGATGAGTTGAGAGTAGTAGAGTTGAGAGATTTCTGTAAATATAGATTTGTGGCAGGCGATTGAATCAGGAGTATTAATAAGGATATTGATATTAAAAACTTTTAACGCCTAACTCAAAATTCAAAACATAATGTTTGTTAAAATTCCGCACACTGAGGATCTCGAAGTGTGCGGAATTTTTTATGACGAAAATCAGCTCTAACGCTTTGCTGTTAAAAGTTTTGGGGGTTT
>JBEBVY010000014.1:0-39471 GCA_040392505.1 Moheibacter lacus
GAATTTTCATTACATTCGTTTCAGAGATGAATTTTTTAGCCCATCAATATCTTTCCTTTCAAAACCCTGACATTCAGATCGGTAATTTATACGGAGAAATCGTCAGAGGAAAAGACTACCTGGATTTTTCGGGAGATCTGCAAAAGGGAATTCTTCTGCACCGCCAAATCGACTCGTTTACTGATTCGAACGATACCGTTAAAAACAGCACGCGAATTTTCCATGAGAAATATGGTAAATATGCTCCGGTTATCGTCGATGTATTATATGATTATTTATTGATTCAGAATTGGGACAAATATTCGCAAATACCTCTGAATCAATTTATTGAAAATTGCTATGAATTATTTCGGAAAAATTTCAATTCTTTCCCGAGCCGACTTCAATTCATCATAAAACACTTGCTTGAGTACGATTGGTTTCATAATTATTCGACCCTAGAAGGCATCCGCCAAACCTTGAGCGGCATAAGCCAGCGCAGTAAATTTCCAAACAATATCGCAGATGCTGTCCAGGAATTTGAATTGAATGAAACAGATTTGGAAGCGGATTTCAATGAATTCTTTCCGGAGCTAATCAGCCATTGTCAATCATTTATAAAAAGCTGAATAGAACGCAGTTTTTATATTCGGGCGAATATTGTATTTTTAGCCGTCAAACAAGCGAAAAAGATGGATTTAACATTCAACCAACGAGAGGATAAGAACAAATTATTGGTTTCCGATTTACGCAGAAAATTAGCCGAAATCCATTTGGGCGGTGGCAAAAAACGAATCGAAAAACACAAAGAAAAAGGAAAACTAACTGCACGTGAACGGATCGAATACCTTTTGGACAAAGGTAAACCGACCATTGAGATCGGAGCTTTTGCCGGATATGAAATGTACGAAGAAGACGGCGGATGTCCGAGCGGTGGTGTTGCGGTTGTAATCGGTTATGTGTCTGGAAAACAATGTATTGTTGTTGCTAATGATGCGACCGTAAAAGCCGGTGCCTGGTTTCCGATTTCCGGAAAAAAGAATTTGAGAGCGCAGGAAATCGCCATGGAAAACCGTTTACCTATTATTTATCTGGTGGACAGTGCAGGCGTTTATCTGCCCATGCAGGCGGAAATTTTTCCCGATAAAGAACATTTCGGACGAATTTTCCGGAACAATGCCATCATGAGCTCTATGGGCATCACACAAATCGCAGCGGTGATGGGCAGTTGTGTTGCCGGAGGCGCATACTTGCCCATCATGAGTGACGAAGCGCTCATCGTGGATAAAACCGGTTCTATTTTTCTTGCCGGAAGTTATCTGGTAAAAGCAGCAATCGGGGAAGATATTGACAATGAAACACTTGGCGGAGCCACTACCCATTGCGAAATTTCAGGTGTTACAGATTACAAAGCCAAAGATGACAAAGATGCCCTGGACAGAATCAAATCGGTGATGGGAAAAATAGGTGATTATGAAAAAGCCGGATTTAACCGTACAGAGCCTGTGAAGCCTGCCCTTGACGAAGATGAGATTTATGGAATCCTTCCTGCTACACGAACGGAACAATATGATATGTACGAAATCATCAAACGTTTGGTGGATAATTCGGAATTTGACGAATACAAAGGAGATTATGGCAAAACCCTGATCTGCTGTTATGCGCGGATTGACGGATGGGCTGTGGGAATCGTAGCCAATCAGCGGAAAATAGTGAAATCAAGAAAAGACGGAATGCAGTTCGGTGGTGTAATTTATTCGGATTCAGCCGATAAGGCAACCCGTTTCATTGCCAATTGTAACCAGAAAAAAATACCATTGGTCTTTTTACAGGACGTAACCGGATTTATGGTCGGCTCGAAATCAGAGCATGGCGGCATCATCAAAGACGGCGCAAAAATGGTGAATGCGGTAGCTAATTCAGTTGTTCCGAAATTCACCGTTATTGTCGGAAACTCCTATGGCGCAGGTAATTACGCCATGTGCGGAAAGGCTTATGACCCGAGATTGATTTTCGCTTGGCCATCGGCACAATTGGCGGTAATGGGTGGTGAACAGGCTGCAAAAGTACTTTTACAAATCCAGGAAGCCACTTTAAAGTCCAAAGGAGAAGTCATTGATGAAACCAAAAAACAGGAATTATTAGATGAAATTACAGAAAGATATACCCAACAAACAAGCCCCTACTATGCGGCGGCAAGGCTTTGGACCGATGCCGTTATAGAACCAATAGACACCCGTAAATGGATTTCCATGGGGATTGAAGCCGCCAACCACGCCCCGATTGAAAAGCCGTTTAATTTGGGCGTGATTCAGACTTAATGCTGAAAGCATCAGGGATTAATTATCAAGTAGTTAAATAGTTCTATAAATATTTAATGAAAACATTATTAAAGTTATTTTCACGGTGAATATGAACCTGGACATGGTTGAAAACTTTAAATTTGTCTTAATGATTTGAATAATATGAACAAGGAAAAAATCTGTGCAAGCTGCGGTCATGAAATTAACCAAAACTTCTGCCCTAATTGCGGACAGAAGAAATACAGACGAATTGACGCCCATTACATCAAAGAGGAAATTCAGTACACTATTTTGCATACCAACAAAGGTTTTTTCTATACCCTTAAAAATTTGTTGAAAAATCCGGGAAAAACGACTAGGGATTATTTGGACGGAAATCGTATAAACCACTGCTTTTAGCTTTTGTGCTGAGTGGTATCACGACCTTTATTTCTTATAAAATCCTGAATCTGGGAGAAGTCATAGAGACATTTTTAAAGGAAAACATGACCAATCAGCAGGAAAATTTTGATGTGGCCTCCTTCAATGCTTTCTCTGCCAATTATTTCTCGTTTTTCATGATGTTGCTGATTCCAATCGTGGCATTTTTGTCTTACATGGTGTTTAAAGTACAAAAGCATAACTATTTTGAACATATAGTCATCAATTCCTTTTTATATTCATTCTGGACACTGTTCAGCGCTATATTGATGTATCCCATTCTGTATTTTCTGAAATCACACGAATGGATGATTTTCACCATGTTTATTTTTATGCCGATTTTTATTCCGTTGGTCGTTTGGTTTTACAAAGGACTTTACCCGAACTTGAGTTGGAAAACCATCAGCTGGAAAGTCATGCTGATGTGTTTTTTGGGCGTTATCAGTTATTTTTTGTTTTCTCTTCTTTTGACGGCGATATACTTGGTTTTCCTGGCTTCAACTTAATGAACTGAAAGCGTTTTAACCCTGATTATTTCCAGAATTCATCCTCCCAGCTCAAATCCTCCGGATCTTCATGGATTTCGGCGATTTTTTGCAATTCTTCTTCCGTTGCAATTTTTTGGATTTCGTTGAACAAAATCCGTTCTTCAAAGCGTATATGCTGCTCCAGCAGTTCTTCGATTAAATTCAGGGCGCGGTTAATGTCCTCATTATCATTGAACAATCGTTCCAGCTTGCGGTGTTCGGCTATCGCACGTTTTTTGAGCTTGTCATCATCGGGAAGAATGGGGAACATGTATTTTTCTTCCATCTCGAAATGAGGTTTCTGATAAATTTCGAAGAACCAGTCGGTGTATTTTTTCATGCGTTCCGGTTCTATGCCTTTCCGGAAACCTTCCCTGATTTTCCAGCACAGCAACAATCCGAAATGATGGTCGCGACTGAAGTGCTGTATAGCCGGATGTCTTTTTATAGGTTTTGCTTTTTCACTCATTTTCTTTGATTTAAAACATCTTGCAATACGACTGCATGATTGATTTTCAGATCATGGGCCGCATAAAGCAAAGTTACAATTTGTTTATCAGCAATTTCTCTGATGCGTTCCAATTCTTCCTCATTGGCATTTAATTCGTTTTTATATAAATCGGTAAATTCATCAAAACGTTCGGGTTTGTGACCAAACCATTTTCTTAATTCCGTGGAAGGCGCGACATTTTTGTCCCATTCATCCAGTTTCGCCCGAATTTTTGAAACACCACGCGGCCAAAGCCTGTCCACCAAAATCCTGTATCCGTCATCTGGCGAGGCATCCTCGTAAATTCGTTTTATTTCAATTTTATTCACACAAATTCTTTTTCCAATTCGATGGCTTTGGGAAACAAAATATTGTTCTCTAAATGAATGTGTTTGTGTAAGTCTTCTTCAAATTCATTTAGAAGTGAAAAAGTTACACGGTACGTATTACAAGCATCTTCCGGAGCGGTATAATTATGGCTCAATTCACTGATTTTCCGAAAGTTTTCACCTTCATCCTCATGTTCACGCATCATCATGGCAATCGGGTTCTGAACAGTTCCAAAATGAGCCGGTGGTATTTCCGTTTTTGAAATTTTGGATTCTACCATTTTGCGGATGCGTGGAAACAAAACCAGTTCTTCCTTTTTCATGTGCATGGCCAACTCGCCTGCAGAATGGTTAAAAATCTCTGAAATTTCAGCCAACTCGGGATGTTTACCACCGTGAACCTTTACAATTTTTTCCAGATAAGGTTTGATTTCGGTAATTTTGGATTCCACATAACGATGATGTGTTTTCTCGATGTAATCCGCCAATAAATCCAGCGGCCAGGCGTTAAAATCCGTTGTGGTTTCTTTCGAATCTTCCAAAGCTGAGGTTAGTTCATCCAAAAGCTCGTCAACATTTAGATTTTTCTCTGTACAAGCTTCGCCAATTGTCCGGTTTCCGTTACAGCAAAAATCGATATTATGCGTTTTAAAAACCTTTGCTGCCCGATAATCTCCTGCAACAACATTTCCGATTATGTTTGATTCTGAGATATTCATTTTATTTATTTTTAAATTTTTTCCGCAATTATTCCTACGGCATTGATGTGATTTTGGTACTTTCTGAAAACTTTGCGCATGGCTAAAATTCTTTGTGCAGCGTCAGGGTGCGTCAGGATATTGTATCCGATTTTCAGCGTCCTGAAGAAACCTTCGTCGCTCAGAATTCTTTTGGGTTCCAACAGTTTCATGTCGCGCGTAAAGGTTTTCCGAATGGTAAATCCTTCTGATTTCAATATATTTTCCCACTCTTTTACCGTAAGCGGTCTTGCATTTACTTTTATACAAGTCGCTAATTCCTTTTGGATTTCGGATTTGATTTCTTCCGACAAATCATCGGGAAACAATCCCATTTCATGAATCCCGTACAATCCTCCTTTTTTCAAAATCCGGTGGGCTTCTTTTACGATTTCCGATTTTCGATGGTCTGCCTGCATGGTCAACATGGCCTCGCCGATGACTTTATCGGCCGATTCGCTTTCCAAACCAGTTTGAGAGGCTTTACCATGAACAAACTGTATGTTTTTCCCTATAATATGAGTTCGAAGCATTTCAACCGCTTGCTCATCGGCGTCAATTCCCGTATAAGATTTTGGATTTTTTTCCACCAACCAAGATGCCGTTTTCCCTAATCCGGGTGCAAATTCCACCAAATGATCCTTGGCCCCGATTGCTAAATTCTCAATCAAATTCACAGTCAATTCTCTTCCTCCCGGACGCAAAACCTTTTTGCCCATTTGGGCGAGCAGCCAGTGTCCCTGCACTTTTTCAACATCAGTCGTTTTCATTTTTTCTAAGTCTTTTTTAAATCCAATTTTAATCTCCATTCAAATGAGACGGAGATTTATAACAAAGGTGTTTGCTGCGAATTCTCTCTGAAATAGGCGATTTTCAGCTGAAACATTTCCGCCATACGGTTGCCTTGCCATTTGGCTAAATCCGCTTTTTTTCCAGCAAAAAGTTCGT
Organism: Moheibacter lacus; assembly: GCA_040392505.1. Taxonomy (GTDB): domain Bacteria; phylum Bacteroidota; class Bacteroidia; order Flavobacteriales; family Weeksellaceae; genus Moheibacter; species Moheibacter lacus_A. The sequence continues at coordinate 5,734 of JBEBVY010000014.1, forward strand.
CCACCGTTTCAAAAAACAATTCCAACCAACGGTTAAAATGTTCTCTTTCCACCGGTAATTTCATATGTGGCACAAACGGTCTTCCGGTATAAGTATGTTCCTCCAACAAAATCGTTTGCCAGAAACGGTACATTTTCTCCAAATGTTCCGGCCAGCGATCCTGTATCACATCATTGAAAATATGTCCGATTAATTCATCTTCCCTGACTTTTCCATAAAATGTATCCACCAGATTTTTTATATCTTCCAGTTTTTCTATATCTCTCATTTTCAATTATTTCAAATTATTTTAACGAACCAAAACCGATTCTCCTTTCTTTAATTTCATCGCCAGATGATATACTGAAGTTGTTTCAAGCATATGTTTCAATTCTGCTCGGATGTGAACAAAATCATTGTGCATAGGACAAGGGTTTTCAGCATCGCAATGGCTTAAACCCAGACCACAACCCTCGTAAACAGAATTTCCGCCTATGGCAGATACGATTTCGTTAAGCTTTAAAACGTCCCATCGGTCGTCTGCTATGTAAAATCCTCCGTTGGGGCCGGTTTGGGAACTGACGATTTGATTTTTCACCAAAATCCCCAATAATTTCGCAGTAAAAGCAACGGGTAAATCGGCGTTTTTGGCGATCTCCCCTACTTTTATCCTGTTTCCATCCATGGATTGTGTCATGATGTAAATCACTGCTTTTATTCCATATTCACAAGATTTTGAAAACATAGGTTTTATTTTGTACAAATTTACGAAGAATTCTATTTAAGACAAATTTATCTTAAATTAAAATAAATGATTTTCAGCAGTTTGAAGAATTGTATTTGTTGGATTAACTGAAAATAGTTTGAACCAAATAGTTCAAATCCCGGGAAAACGACCAATTCTCCACATAATCTTTGTTGATTTTTACTTTTTCCGGCCAAATCACCTCATCGTTATACTTCAAAGGATTCTCAACCTGATTCAAAGTTTCTTCTTCGTCTTTAAAAGCGATTTGAGCCGGCCCTGTGATTCCCGGTTTTACAGTGAGGATAATCCGATCCTCTCCTTTCAGCAGATCCGCATAACCGGCAACGTCAGGTCTGGGTCCCACGAAACTCATTTGGCCTAAAAGAATATTGAAAATTTGTGGGGTTTCATCCCATTTTGTTTTCCTGAGAAACCTTCCAAATGAGGTAATTTCATGGGTAGATTCAGAGGTAACAGCGATATCGGATTGGCCTTTCATCGTACGGATTTTATAAATCGGAAACAAAACGGCGTTTTTCCCAACGCGCATTTGGGAAAACAGTCCAAACTGTCCCGTATCGATGGAAGAGATAAGAATGAGAATGAGGATAAGAGGCAATAAAACCGGTAGCAGAATAATCGCCAATGCGTAGTCAAAAAAGGATTTAACCTTCATTATGCACGGTTCTGATATTTTTTAAAGTTAAAAAATCTTTTAACTTTCCCTACGATGCTCGGGTCATAATTGACATCTTCTTCAAAATAACCATAACCGTAGCCATAACCGTAGCCGTATCCGTAACCATAGCCGTAACCATAACTGCCTTTCATTTGGAAGTCGTTTAATATGACTCCTATATTGGATACTTCTCCGTTATCGTATTTATCGGAGATTCCTTTCAGCAAACCTCTATAAGTATAATCAAAACGGGTTACGTAAAGTGCAGCATCTGCAAACCGCATCAAATCATAAGCATCTGCAACCAATACCACCGGCGGTGTATCCAGTATGATAAAATCGTATTTCGTTTTTAATTCGGCAATCAAATCATCCAGTGCATCTGAAAGTAAAAGTTCCGAAGGATTGGGCGGAATGGGGCCACCGGTAATGATATCCAATGAATCCAATCGGGTATTTTGAATGACTTCTTCCAATGACGAGTTGCCGGAAAGATAATTGGACAATCCTTTTTTGTTTGTCAATTCAAATTCATCAAATATTTTCGGTTTTCTTAAGTCCATCCCAATCAAAATGGTCTTTTTACCACTGGATGCTAGTGCGGCCGACATATTCATCGAAACAAAGGTCTTTCCCTCTCCTCCTATGGAAGAGGTGATCAGTAAGGTTTTATTGTCACTCTGATTTCCTTTTTTAAACAGAAATTGCAGATTACTTCTGATGGCGCGGAAGGATTCGGACAAACCGGATTTAGGTCTTTCCAGAACCACCAAAGGATGGTCATCTGAATTGTTTCCTATGGTTCCCATAAATGGAATAGAGGTTACTTTCACCACATCCGGAATTCCTTTGATTTTTGTATCCAGGATTTCACGCAACAATAAAAATAGAGTCGGTAAGACCAGAGCCGCCAAAACAGCAATCATCAAATTGGCTTTTTTATCGGGCGAAATAGGGCCTTGATTCAGGAATTTGGCTTTGTCTATGGGTGTAACGTCCGATACGTTTGAAGCGATGGACAATTCGGCCTGACTGTATCGGGTCAGCAATTGGTTATAAAGTGCATCATTTACCGCATATCCTCTTGAGGCATCAAAAAATTGTTTTTCTTTTTCGGGCAATTGATAGGCTTTGCTGTCGTATTCGGCTAATTTTTGATTGACAGCACCCAATTCCTGGTTGATTTTATTCCGGCTTGTACTGACCAAATGCTGGATATTGGATTGGGTTTCTCCGATTCGGGCATCCAGCTCTTTGATTTCTCTTGATTCCGGTTTATAGAGCAACCGCAGATTTTCTCTTTCCAATTCCATGCTCCGTAATTTGGAAACCTCAGACTGGAAATTTCCTTCGCTCAAACCAACGATTTGTAAATCAATCATGCCTTTTGAACCGGCTTGATAAACACTATTGCTTACAGAATTAAGGGCATTTATTTTTTCTTGGTATTCGATTCTTTGTTTTTCCAGCGTTTTAACATTGGACAGAATTTCCCCTTTTTCTCCACTAAAATCATAAATTTTTTCTCGTTTCTGAAGGTTTTGAAATTCTATGGATGCGCTGTCCACTTTTTGTTTCACTATCCCGATTTGTTCGCCTATGTAGTCCAGCGTATTTTTTGCAATCAGGTTTTTTTCTTCCAATTCTGTTTCGCGAAGCAATTCCAAAGAGTTATTGACCACTTCTATTGCTTCCTGTTGGGTATATGCGGTTTTGGCAAACCGGATGATAGAACTTCCCTTTGACATGGGCGAAACGGAAATATTTCTCTTTACCCTTGCGGTTGCAACATCCAAGTTGGTCAATACAAAGGAATATTTATCTTCCGGATTGAATTTGATTTTTCCTTTTGAAATTTTAAATCTAAAATGCTCACCGGAAATCCATTCGCCGAAATTGCCCTTTTCAGGAAACTTCACTTTTACGTTTTTGGAAATATTCAAATCTTTTGAATAATTATATAAATGGTTGATTTCAGTCGAAGTCACCGGAATGATGGAAAAAGACCGGTCATCTATCCTTCTGATTTCCAATTCCACTCCCAAAACCTGGTTGTGAGTAGTATCAACCTCTACTAAATAAGGTGAAATATTTTTATGGGTATTTGATTTTTTAAAAGTTCCTTCTTCTTTATAAGCTATATAGGCACCTATTTTTTTGGCGACTTCAAAGGAATGGGTCCGGGACTGTAGAACCCGGGTTAAAATGTCGATTTTCCCACCGGTTCCTCCCCAGATGAAATTGATAGAATTACTTCCAAAATCCGTATTGCCCGATGATTTAGTCGAAACATGAAAAGTGGTTTCTGCCTGATAAACTCTATCCAAATAATAGTTGTTGATGTAAATGGCTAAAAAAACGGCAAAAATTAAACTAAACAGATACAGCGCCCAGTTTCGAAGAATCCGTGGGATGAATCGGTCGATTTCAAAGAAAATCGCACTGTTTTTCTTTGGGTTTTTATCAGTAGTTTTAGTTGGATTTGTTTGCATGGTTAAAAAACGATGTTCTTATAGATTTTTAAAGAAGAAATAAATCCCGATTAAAGCCGCTATACCTCCAAATATAGTAGTGATGGTTTGGATTGGGTTGATTCCTATGCCCCATTGTTTTTGTCTTCTCGGATTGATGATGATGACATCATTGGGTTGTAACCAAAAGTACTCTGAATTCATGACAGATTCTTCTGTTATGTCCACCACAGCTCTTTGCGTTCCTTCCGGTGTGGTTCTCAATATTTGGATATGATTACGATCTGCTACAGGAGTTAAATTCCCGGCCATCGCAAAGGCTTCAATTAAATTAAAATCGTATTGGGGTACAAAATAATTTCCTGAAGCGGCTTCGCCAATGATGGTGAAATTAATTCCCGACATATTCACTTCGATGTAAGCAGCACTTGGCTCGAAGATTTTATAAAATTCGGTCTCAACGGCTGCTCTGGCTTCTTCCATCGTCTTTCCTTCCAAATGGATTTTTCCGATTCTCGGCAGCTCTATGTTTCCATCTTCCTGAACGCGAACTGCCCTTCCGCCCAGATTATTTGAACCACCGGCAGTTGTATTGGTGAAATCTTTTAATTCTTGCAATTGGACGTTGTCCCGCGTAGAAACACGGATGTTAATCAAATCATTAGTCTGAATATGATAAACCGGCCGATTAAATTCAATCATGCCGTTTTCATTCAACTTCAATTTCTCATCCGGCTGTATATATTTGACATCTTTCAAGGGTATGCAGGATGTCATCCCCACCAATATGGGTAAAAGAATAAGCAATATATTAGTTGGTTTCAAGGTCATAATTTTAGTTGGCAAATATAAGGTTTTTCAGATTATTGGATTTGTTCTCTATTTTTCATTTTGTTCTTATTTATCCCTTCGCCAATTACCAATGGCAAATAGGATAAAAGCAAAGCTGCCAGAATTAATGCCAAAAGCATAATTGTGATATTGGAATGACGGATGAGGTAGGCAAATAAGATCAAAATTATGTTTGAAAAACAGATAATTACAGCCGCCTGCACATGTGAAAACCCCAAACGCAACACCCTATGATGAATGTGGTTCTGGTCTGCAGAAAATGGTGATTTTCTTTCCATTAACCGGATGATAATAACACTCAGGGTATCGATCAACGGAACGATTAAAATCGCAATCGCCACGACCGGCGCACTTTTTATCATGACATACGGCATGGAAGAAAGGTCTATGAATTTGATAGCCATAAAGGCGATTAAATATCCCACAACCATGGAACCGGTATCGCCCATGAAGATTTTATATTGATCCGACATATTAAAATACAAAAATGCCAGCAAGGATCCCAATACCGAAATGGCCAAAAATCCCATGGAATATTCATACAACCGGAAAAATATAAATACAAAACAAAGTGAAATCAAAATTCCAACTCCACTTGCCAATCCATCAATTCCATCAATTAAATTATACGAATTGATGATCAACACAATGATAAAAGTTGTAAAAAGCACACTGAACCAATAAGGCAAATCAAATATCCCAAACAATCCAAAAAAACTATGAATCCGCACATCTGATCCTACCACGATCATCAATGCACTGATGATTTGAGCGAGTAATTTTTTACGGGGTGCCACGACCAGCAAATCATCCATCAGCCCGACAAAAAACAGCAAAACCAGTGCGGCAGAAAAAAAATGAACCTTAAAAAGCATTTCCGGACTAAATATGCCGGTCACTACCGTGATGGCAAAATAAACTGCAACACCTCCCAATCTTGGTACTTTACGGATATGCGAACTTCTGACGCCCGGCACATCCATCAATTGTTTACGATAAGAAACCCTGATTATTTTGGGGATGGCAATAAAAGTCAGCAGAAATGAAAGCGAAAAAGATAAAATTACTTTGAGATAAAGCGAGGAATAGCCCAGAAAATTAGCGATTAATTCTAAATTTAAGTTTTTCATACTTTTTCATTCCGTTCAATGCCCAGTGGAGGGTATAATAAGTTGATTGAAGCAAAGATAAATTTAAAAATTCAGAATAAACGGCAAATTGTTTGCGAAGTATCTTGAATTTGTTTCTGGAATAAGAGGTTTTCCGTATCCTGTAAATGGCCAAAGGTTCCTTTATGGCTCTGGCTTCCGGGATTTTCCTCAGGATTTCAATCCACATGGCATAGTCTTCCCGCATATCCACTTCGGGGATTTTGACTTTTCCAATTCTTTTAGAATCATACATTGAGGTCAACATAGGAATCGGACAATTATAAAGAATTCGTTCAAAAGTGATATGATCTTCCGCTATAAAATCTACTAACAATGGGTTGAGTTGCTCATCGTACCGCTTATAAGAAGCATATACCAATTCCTCTTTGTTCTCAACCAAAAACCCATGTGCTGTTTCCAGAAAATGCGGCAACCAGACATCGTCGCTGTCCAAAAAAGTAATAAATCTACCCGATGCATTTTCAAGTGCCAGATTCCTTGCTTCTGCTGCTCCTACATTTTTTTGAAGAGAAATCAAATGAATCCTTTCATCTTTCAGTTCGTTAATAATTTGTACCGAATTGTCTTTGGAATGATCATCGACGATCCACCATTCCCAATTTTTAAACGTTTGATTTAAAACAGATTGGATGGTTTCGGATAAATATTTCTCCGAATTATAACAAGCCGTTATGATAGAAATTTCCGGTTTCAAAGGTTTATTTTTTTTCAAAGAAAGTATATGGCACCCAAGCATTAAAAGAAGAAGTATAATCTCCAAATCCGGAACGCTCACCCCATCTATTGTAAAAATTAATGTACAATAGCAACGTATAGGTAGTAAAGGCGATGTACACGATGTTTTTATATAATTGATTGTCTTGCAGTGCTTTTACCATGCGTGGAACTACGAAAATAATGTAAACCGTAAAAAATCCCGGTAACCTTGCCGCAAAAATCCCGTTTCCAAAAAAGAAATAAATAACGACTCCAAACAAATAAATATTTCGGAAATACATAAACAGCGGGTCTTTTTCACTCACCACTTTATTGAACATTACGATAGCCAAAACCGTTAAAATCTTTACGACATCACCCAATTCTCCGCCATCTGAAAGTTCGTTTGCATAGTCATTATAAGTTTCTGCAACACCAAAAGGCATGTACTGCATGATACCGTCTATGGCTGTACTCAAACCCACTAAATTGGCGATTACTGCCAGACCTACGATCACTAAAATGGTTGTACTATTGAATTTTATTTTGGCAATCCAATAAGCGAGTATAAACGCTACAACTGCTTTGTGAAACAAAAAGGCCAAAACAAAACACATAAAAAACTTCCAGAACTTTCGTTCGATGATAAAGGGAATCGAAAAAAACATAATCGCATTGGCCAGTCCCTGACGCACATGCACATGTTCCTCAAACAAATAAGTCGGAATAAAATACATCAGCAACGACATAAAAGCATACCCGCCATACTTATAAATGATGCCGGACTTTAACCACAAAGCGATTATGGCAATAATCAAGGTGAAGGAAGCATATCCCAAACCTATAGTGCTCACAAATTTATTGAGCACCACATAGCCTATCTCCATATCCACCATCTCGGCAAAATCACCCAATTCTCCCCAATCGATTTGTGCAATTCCCTCAAATGCGTTCCAATAAGCCACCCAATCCGGACTGATTCCATAAGCAAATCCTGCCGCGCTCATCATCAGAATTACAATAAAATTGAACCAACGTCTATTGGGCTCGGTTTCGTTCCGAACTTGATATATAGTCGAACCTAATAATAAAACAACTATGAGGTTGTAGATAAAACTCATTTTATACTATATGGATTAATTGGTGATGGATAAAACCAAAACCGTAATAAATCTGTTTCTTAATTGGCAAAGAAAATAAATAATTTACTGCAAATCTTTTATATCTAATTATTTTTACTTTCGAAATCTGATATTGGGCCAATTGTCTTTCCAATTCTTTCAGCATTTCCTTTTTTACCTTTTTATCTTTTACAAATGCCACATAGGCCAAAAACGAATAATATCCCTGAAAGATAAAAAAACGCTCAAATTCTTCTTTCGACTCCCTATATCTGCTATTGTCAAATGCTTCTTTCACACTGTCAATCGCCAGAAACATATCCATACCCTTTCTGGTATGTGTTTTTGTAATGGAATCCTGCCGCTCAAAATATTTATAAAACGGTTCATTTATTTTAGCGATTACGTTGGATTCCAGAACCAATTTTGGAATCAACTCAATGTCCTCAAAATGAATCCCTTTCCGGAATCTTTGTTTTGTAAATAATTCTTTTCGGAACAATTTATTACAAGCAAAACAAGCCATCTCACCAAAAATCGTAAAATCTTTTTCCAATTCTATCTTTTCCGGCAACTGCGGTGATTGCGGCAAATCCCGAAAGACTTCTCCCTTTTCATTCACCTTCTCCAAATCACAAAAAACTATATCCGCTTGATGTTCAATTCCTTTCTCATACAGCTTCTCAAACATTTCAACCGAAACATAATCATCGCTGTCCACAAAACCGATGAAATCTCCTGACGCTCTCTCTATACCATAATTCCGCGCATCACCCAAACCGCCATTCGGCTTTTCAAATGCCTTTATTTTTGGGCTTTTAGCAACAAATTCATCTATTATCTGCTGCGAATCATCTGTCGAACCGTCATTTACCACGATGATTTCCAGTTCATCCAAGGTCTGATCCAGCAAAGAATCCAGACATTTTACCAGATATTTCGAAGTATTATAAACCGGAACGATGACAGATACTTTCATAATTCACTTAAAATTTGATTGTATTTCTCTAGAATTTTTTCTTTGGAAAACCTCGATTCAATACTTTCTCTGATGAATTCCGCATCATATTTTTTATCACTCAAACGTATGATTCGCTCCGCAAATCCTTCAGTATTTTCAATCGGAAAAATCTCACCATTGATTCCCGACCGGATGATTTCCTTAATTCCCCCCTGACAATCATTGGCCAGCGCATAAGTTCCGCAAACACCCGCTTCCAGCAAAACGTTGGGAAAACCTTCATATCGGGAAGAAAGTACAAATAAATCGGCCTGATGCAGATACGGATACGGATTTTGTTTGGTTCCCGTAAATTCTACGTTTTTCAAACCCAATTTTTCTTTTTGCTTCGCCAATTTTTCATTGTCTCGTCCGTCTCCTACTATATATAGTTTAATCGGTTTGTCTTTTAATTTCTCAAGAACATTCAAAAGCAGATCAAACCCTTTTCTTTCCGATAAATTCCCGATGGCAACTACATTTTTAAATTCGTCCGAAAATAATTTCTCATCAGATTTCATTTGATTTTCAATCAATTTCACATCCACCGGATTATTGATTTTCACAATTTTTTCAGGCTGGATATTTAAATTCTCTATCAAATCCATTTGCATATCGTCTGACTGCGCGATTATTTTATCAAAATGATGGTAAAACCGATAAAAAAATCTGATTTCCTTTCGTGTAACGTGTTTTGAAACCACATTGGTTTCTCTTGCTACGAACTTTATCCTTTTGAAAAACGGAATGAAGGGCGACAACAAAGCACTGACTTCTCCCCAACCGCCAAAAACGATGTCCGGTTTTTCTCTCCAAATTAATTGTAAAACCGAAAAAACAGCATAACGAATCCGTTTTATTTTCAAATCCACCACCTGAACATCCGATTTCAATAAATCCAACGGAATTCCTTCCCGGCTGAACAAAACCAAGGTCGGTTCAAATTCCGTTCGGTCCAAATCATTGCAAAGCGTAAAAATCACACGTTCTGCACCGCCAAACGTAAGTCCGGGTAAAAGAAAATATATTTTTTTTGGGCGATTCAAACTATTTCATTTTATTTTTCATGTCACCAAGGTTATTCATCTTGTTGAAGTTAAACCTTGGAGGTTTAATCACTTCACATTTTTGGTCAAAAAGTTCCACAAATATTGCCACAAAGTCGGGTGATACCAAATTCGACTTTCCAATTGCGGCGCTATTTCTTTTAAAGAATCTGCTGCTACATCTTCAATCGCCTTTTTCATCAAAGGAATTCCGGCTGCAGTCTGATAATACGGATAAGTCGTGAAATTATCCTTCTTTTCCGGCCGGATGACAGCCTGATACAGAATTCCTCCGGTATCTACCCCTTTATCCACCAAATGAACCGTTACCCCAGAATTTTCAGCATCTTTGCGGGACAATGCCCAATATCCACCATGAATCCCTCTGTAGCGCGGTGTAATTCCCTCATGCGTATTGATAAAAACCGCATTCACCGCCGATAAAACTTTTTTGGAAACGATGCGACAACCATTTACCACTACCACATCAGGATTGATTTTTTGTAATAATTCGATGGTTTCCCTTGCATTTACACTGGCTACTTCTACCAATTTCTCATTTGGAATTGGCGCATCATTCAAACCCAATTTCTGAATGACTTTTTCTTTTTGTTTTTGGGAGAAATTTCTCAGAATCGGGAGGATCATAACTCCAAAAGCAATTTGTCCTGCCACATTGAACCAGCCCAATTTTTTGGCCCGGTTTTTCATGATGGTTTTCATCGGGACAGGCCTTTCCCGAATTACCGTATGAATTTCAAAGTCTTTGGCCAATCCATTGTACATGAAACGCGAAGAAATCGCCGGCCCGGTCAGCATCACGATTTTAACGTTCATATTTTTCTTTATAAATTTCTACCACTCCAGCCATATGGACACTCTTCATTCCATATTGGGATTCTAAATCCCGGTAATATCTCAGAATTTCTTCCAGCATTTCAAAATTCATATCCTGCTGAATTCCAATGTCATGCGGATGAAACCACAGATGAAATATTTTTCCGTTTCGCGCTGCATGATTCATCTGCTTTTTAATTCTCCGCATTTTTAAAAAATCAAATTTTGATTCGGATTTCTTAAAAGGCCGCAACCATCGGCTCGCTCTGATTTGATATAGATTTCCTTTTTTTATCTCTGATAAATTTTGACAATGATGATTTCCCAAACACATAAAATAATCCAAAAACCGGATGGCTCTTTTCACCACAGTTTCATCGGCTCCTCTTGCCGGCGAATGAAACCATGCTTTTTCGGTTCCTCTATAAATTTCGATTCCTTTGTCGGAAAGAATTTCCAAATAGTCCTGATTGATTTGATGACGCGGAAACACAAAGGATTTTAGCTGAATTTGATTGATTTCTGCCATTTTTATGGCAGCTTCCAAATCAGCTCCGAATTCTTCTTTGGTTTGTCCCGGTTCCAATCCGTAAAAATGGGAAAATGTATGCGTCCCTATTTCATGGCGCGCGTCATTTTTTATCAATTCCACCAATTTTTTTCCGAAATAATAACGCGGATCATGGTTTTTTGAATCTTCCATATATCCGTTGTAAGGTGAAAGATTGGAGTCGAAATAATGGGGTTTTACTGCCGGAAGAAATTGATTTAGTTCTTCATAATTCTCAGAAAACATCGCCCCCACTGTCGCAAAAGTAGCATGGACATCATATTTTTTAAATAATTCCAGCATTTTGGGGATGACTTCCCAAACACCCAAAACATTGGCTCCGTATTCTTCAAAACTGAATTTATCCCGGATTCCCCAAAACAATTCAAAATCGAGCGAAATCACAAATAAACCTTTGGTTTGAGGATTTGAACTCATACCCGATTATTTATATAGCCCTCGGTTGCGTTGTCATTTTTCATGGTTTTTGCCGGATTTCCCACTACAATTGAATCGTCTTCCACATCATTTGCTACATAAGAATTGGGCGCAATCAACACATTGTTCCCGATTTTGATTCCGCCAACAATTACGGCATTGGTTCCAATCCAGACATTGTCACCAATTTCGGGCACACCTTGTTTTTCACCCCGATTGGTTTGTCCAATAGTGACGCCGTGTGCCAAATTACAGTTTTTTCCTATTTTGGCTTTGGGATTGACAACAACAGTTCCCCAATGCCCTAAATACAATCCGCCTCCAATTTCGGTTTTATAAGAAATTTGAAAACCATATAAAATTTGATATCGACGCAGCATCAAACGGTAAAAAATTCCCGCAGGACTTTTGGAAGAAGTATTTTGAGACTTTCTTAAATAATACAAAAACAACAATCCCGGATCTGAGAAAACATCCCAGAAATGGACTTTTTTATATTTTCCAATTTTGCGGAAATAATCCTGTTGAATTAAACTTGGCATTATAAATTATCTAAAATTTCTTCTATTTTCTTTACCGAATTCTCTAAGGAATAGGGATGCGCAAAATTAATGATTTTGTTTTGATAAGTTTTGGCTAATTCAGGTTCGGTCAGTACTCTTTTCATTCCTTCATAAATTCCCTGTTCAGAATTTTCTACAATCAATCCCAATTCTCCGTCATTCAACATTTCCCTAACGCCTGAAACATCGGTCGCCACTATCGGTTTCTTTAGCGTCAGGGCTTCGTACAAAACCGTCGGATAGCCTTCATAACGTGAAGAAAGAACAAAAAAATCGGCTGCTTGAAAATACGGATAAGGATTGTCCGTAAAACCGAGCATCATCGCCGTTTGATCTACTCCCAATTCGGTTTTTAGTTTTTTTATATTTTCAAAATCATATCCGTCACCCACTATTAAAACCCGGTGATTCAATCCTTCTTCCAATAATTTTTTATGAACTCTCAGCAAACGGTCAAATCCTTTTTGAGGGAAAACCGTTCCGACCGAAACAAAGAGCCTATCCCCCAACTCCTCTCCCAAGGAAAGGGGAAGTTTTGACTTTTCAATAATTTCTCTGGTATCAAGCGGATTATAAATCCGCACAATTCGTTTAAACTCATCATCGTTTCTTGCCTGATTTTCAAAATCTTTTTGAATTTGTTCCGATATGACCATGATTTTATCGAATCCGAAAAACTTACGGATTTCATCGTCTGTATAATCATGAAATTCGGTTTTGCGTAAATCATTGTGAATCCAAACGATTTTTTTGGAGGATTTTATAGGGGAATTCAAAATTTCATCCCGCATCCCGTGAATGGCTGCAAATTCGATGTCATATTTTTTTTCTTTCAAAATGAAGCGGTACAAAAGGGATGGAAATGTCCGCAATAATTTCTGGAAAACCACCCGAAATGCTTTTTGAGGTAGGTCCTGCAAACGATTGGTGGTGATCATTTCACCGTGATTCAGATAATAAATCTTAATCCAATCCGGTATTTCCTTCAGGTATTTACCCGAATACAAATTCAGCAATAAATCGATTTCGTATTTATCCTCGGGCAGATTTTGCAGAAAAGTTGTCAATACTTTTTCTGCACCACCATGGCGAAGAGAACCGATGCGTATGAGAATTTTCTTTTTCAAGACATTGTAAAAGTATTAATTTTGATCATATATGAAAGCAACCATTCGAAACTTAACCCAAAAGCTTTTTCCGGGAAATTTTCTCTTTAAACTCGCCTGCGGGAAAAATGACCATCATCTGTTTGTGAAGATTCTGCCTCGTCATTTTCAGTATTCAGATTCTGACATCCAAACAGTTACCCGACAGGGGATTTGCTATCAATTGAATTTAAACAATTATAACGATTGGCTTTTATATTTTGGAATTGACAATCAGAACAAGCAAAATATTTATAAAAAAATTCAAAACGGATTTGTGGTTTTTGATGTGGGCAGTAACATTGGTGAAGTTTTGTTCAACATGGCAAAAGTTAATCCGGATGGAAAAATCTATGGTTTTGAACCGGTTCAATCAACTTTTGAAAAACTTTCTAAAAATGTTTCGCTCAATCCTTTTCAAAATATTTCCATAAAACGTCTGGCGCTTTCCGACAAAAATGAAATTGTTTATTATCAATCCAAACAAGGCCACAGCGGAGGCACGATGATGAGTAAATCACCTTCGGCTGATTCGGATTTTATTGAAGCGATTAAATTGGATGATTTTGTGCAAAATAATGCCATTCAGCAAATCGATTTTATCAAAGTGGACATAGAAGGATTTGAAATGAATTTTTTGATGGGAGCCATAGAATCCATTCAAAAATTCAAACCTTTATTGTTTATGGAAATTGATCATTATAAATTAAAACGCCAAAATACTTCTGCAATTGAAATTTTAAACCAACTAAAATCTATGGGTTATTTGGTTTTCCATGCTGAAAAAGGAGAAGAAATAGCGGAAAACCATCTGTCAGAAAAGCATTTTGATATTTTCTGCGTTCCTTCCTGATTATTTTTTAAAAACCGAATAATAATAACTAAACGGGAAAATCATAAATCCCAAAAACCGGATGGCCGGATGCTGAACATCTGAAATTATTTTAGAAAAATCTTTTTGCAGCTTAATCGCATACAACTGATATCCAACAAGATTTCGCAAAAGAGCTTTGGGATAGAAAAATAATTGACTTCCGTATGAATTCAGAAAGGACAAATGCCCCAGCATCAAACCATAACGGTTCTTTCCGCTCCACCGCGTATTGGAAACCGAAGCTTCGTCGTTTTCGTCTTTATGATAAGTTCGGATAATTTTATTGATAAATCGGGTTTTCAGACCTTCGGCATCGTATTTATTAAAGAAAACGCTTTGTGGAATGTAAATTCCTTTTGGTATAGCTGAATAATCAAATTTCTCCAATTCATTTAAATAAGATTTCGTCAAAAAAACACCGTTTTTATCGCCTTTTACTTTGTATTTATACCGCATTTCAAAAACGCTTCCGTCAAATTCAACCGGATATGGATCTCCTACAATCTCACCATTTTCATCACCCGAAAGTCCCATCACCGAAATGAATTCATCTTGATTTTTAATTTTTTCTGCTTCGCCAATTAAAATTTCAAATGTATCTGCCGGATAAGAATCATCTGAATCCAAAATGATAAAATACGGCGTTTCCACCTTTTTAATTCCTTCAAAAACCGTATGGAATTTATGTTGATTGGGATGATAAAAATACTCGATTTCAAAAGGGCTTTCCGTTTTGAATCGCTCTATCAAATTCTTGGTATCATCTGTAGAACCATCATCCATGACGATCCATTTAAATTCTTTAAAAATTTGATTTTTCAGAGAATCAAAAGCCCGCGGGAGCGTATGCGCCCGATTGAAAGTCGGTGTAACTACTGTTAATTTTAAGTCCCTCATTTTTTTAAAGCAAATTGACTTTCAAACACTTCGATAACCTGATTATAAATTTGTTGAGCATCAAATTTATCGGATGCTTTTTCTGCTTCCTTTCTGATTTTCTCCACCCATTCCGGCTCAGTCAGGAATCGCTTCATTGCCTGATAAATTTCTTCTTCTTCAAAATTAACCAATAATCCGTCGATTTCATCTTCAATCATTTCGGGAATTCCACCCACATTGGTGCTGATAATCGGTTTTCCCAACCCCATTGCTTCGCCTATGATCAGCGGATAGGATTCGGAGCGCGAAGGCAAAATAAAAAATTCTGCTGCATCCATGTACGCATAAGGATTCATTTGTGTGTCCAATAAAAGAAAGGTTTTTTCCACTTCCAATTCTTTGGCTTGATTTTTCAGGTTTTCCATTTCGTTTCCACCGCCAATTACGGCAATGGAATGAGTGAATCCTTCGTCGAGCAAACGTTTATGGACACGCATCAGCGCATCATATCCTTTCCTGAAATGCAACCTCCCGACGGAACAAAAAACCGGACGGACATCGTATTTCACCTCAGTAAGCTGGGCTTTGGCTTTGGCTTCTTCTATCTTGATGACATTATAAATCACAGAACTGTTCGGATATTTCACTTGATACAAATCATCGATGACCTGTCGTGTCTGAGCCGAACCAAAAATCATCCAATCAAACTTTTTCATCAAATTGATTCGTTTCATCACACGGGCCTGGTCTTTATCATAACTCACATCTGTATGAAACCATCCGATTTTCCGGGATTCTTTGTTGGGCGAATTTAACACCCATTCAAATTCCGCATAACCCGGTGCTACTTCGATGTCAAATTTTTCTTTTAATTTCCGACTGTACAAAACCTCCGGAAATTTTTCATAAAAAGCCAGTTTCAATCTCCGACAAATTAATTGGGCTTTATAAATCAACGGATTTTTGGAGAAATCCTCTTTTCCGCCCGTTATCGCAATCAATTTCACTCCTTCTGGAAGTTCGCTGCGAAGTTCGCCCTGGTATAAATTCAACAATAAAGTGATATCAAATTTATCCTTTGGCAAATTATCCAATAGATCCAATATCACACGAGGAACGCCGCCCATTTCCAGGGAACGAAGACGAAATAGGATTTTTATTTTCGGTTGGTTTTGGGTCATTTTCTTTGTTTAAAAATTCAAATCAGACCTTAATCAGCAGGTTTGAATATCTTTGCAAAAAATTTTACGTGGCAAATTTAAACCTTTCCAAAATAACCCATTTAAAGAATTTGATAATTCAGGAATTAAAGCCACTCATCGACCGCGATTATGTCTTGCTTGACGTTCCGGATTACGATAACATCGGCGATAATTTGATTTGGGAAGGAGAACTGTCTTTTTTGAAAGAAATTCCCCACAAAAAATTGTACGAAGCAAGTTATCTTTTTTTTCAGCAAAAAAAGATTCCTCAAAATGTCATCATTCTGCTTCAAGGCGGTGGAAATTTCGGGGATATTTATTTAAAAACGCAGGAAGAACGACTGAAAATCATTTCGGAAAACAAAGACAAACGAATCATCATTTTTCCGCAAACGATTCATTATCAAAACGAAGAAAACCTAAAACCTGATGCCCAAATCCTGAATTCGCATCCCGATTTGATTTTTTGTGTGCGTGATCAGGTTTCATTTGATTTGGTCAAAAATTGGTTTCCAAATGTTCAACCAAAACTTTTGCCCGATATGGCGTTTTGCATCGATCCGAAACGATTTGAAGTAAATTCGACCGCACATAAAACCCTTTTGATGAAACGAAACGATGGCGAATTGGGAAGTATTCCAAACATCGAAGGCAAAATGGATACGCTGGATTGGCCGACTTTTAATTTGACGAAACAAGAAAGATGGAAAAAAGTCGGACGACAAAGAAAATTGGATAAATTCGCCATTCAGCTTCAAAAAATTCCATTTCTGAATTTTATGGTAGACAGTCGATACGGTATCAAATCCCAAAACGCTAAAGAGCACTATATCCAAATCGGAATTGATTTTTTCAGCCAATATGATACGATTTACACCACGCGTCTTCATGGATTGATACTCGGCGTTTTGATGGGAAAAGACATGAAAGTGCTCGATAATTCCTATGGAAAACTGACCCATTTTTATAAAGAATGGTTGGAGGATTTTAAAGATGTGGAAGTTGTTTAATCCACCTCCACCTGCTGTTTCCGGTATTGCTCCTTGAACATTTCCGCCCAGTTTTTCCAAGCTTCGGGTTGGGCTTTTGAGACGTTTTTTTCGGCGAGGATTTTTAGATAAACTTCATCTGAAATGTCTTTTGGAAAATTATTCATCGAATCAAATTCCCCGTTGAACCAAGCTTCGTTCATGATGAAATTCAATTGATTTACATCAAATGCATCGCCGTATTTATGATAAGAATTCGTCGCAGACGAAACAAAAGTCGTTTTCATCATTTCATAATTCAGCTTCCCAAAAAGATTTTTTCGTTTGTTTTTCCGATACCATTCGGTCGCATTGACGAGCTGTTCTTTTTCATCCACTTTCAGTTCTAATGTTTTCCAAACTGCCAGCCAATACTCCTTTCGGAACATGCCCATGAGAAGCGCATTCATCGACCAATATTCGGTTTTTGTATGGTTGTCCACCATTCCCAATTTATACATCAATGAAAAGACTTTCCATTTATTCCGAAAGAAAAAATCTTTCATAAACCATCGTGGAGCCGTAAAAATTTTAGGTTCGACGGCGGTTAATTCTTCGTTGAGCGGAACGAATTCGGATTGGATTTTTTTCCCACTGATCCAGCCCAATTTGATCAAAACCATCCCGAATTCTTTCATATAACCCGAAAGTTTATCGACATCAATCGGTGCGGTAAACCAAACGTCATCCTCAGTCATGATTATGTATTCTGAGCCGTTTTTTACGGCATCTTTCCAAAGCGGAATCGGGATTTTAAATCCGTCGATTTGTTTTCCTGAGTCAAGATTTTCCTGGATGGATCTGATTTTAAAATGATATTGTTCCGATGTGCGGATTTCGATTTGAGGAAATTTAGATTTAATTTTTTCCAAATATTTTTGCGGTGTTCCGTCATCCAAAACCACTATCCTGTAATTTCCACTCACAAATCTCCCGATGCTTTGCAGACAGCGATCCAGATAATATGGACGGTTAAAGGATTTGATAAAAATATCGGTCACGGCATACTTATTTCGAAGTCAAAGATAGCAACAATTCATTCCATTTCTGCATGATGGCCGGAACGGAATAGGCTTGTGAAGTTAGTTTTGCGGCTTTTCCCATGGATTTTCTGAGTTCCTCATCGTCCAAAACTTTTATGATTTGCTCCGCTAATTTTTTTGTATCAGGCAAGGGTACCAAAAAACCGTTTTTACCGTTTTCAATCAGTTGCGTCGGACCAAATTTACAATCAAACGAAACGACCGGAAGCCCACAAGACATCGCTTCCAGAAGCGAAAGCACAAATCCTTCAAACCGCGAACTCAGTACAAAAAGCGAACTCTGTTCATATATTTTTTCGATGTTTTTTATCGGCTCATGGAGAAATACGATGTTTTCCAATTGGTTCGCTTGAATTTGTTTCGCCAAATTATTTTTTAATTCGCCTTCGCCATAAATATGCAGTTTCCAGTCAGGATGCTTTTCATAAACTGTTTTCCATGCATCAATCAGATAATCAAACCCTTTTTGGTTGGCCAGACGACCGACCGCCAGTGCATCTTTGGATGCTAATGGAGCCATGATTTCTTCAGAATGAATCGTTACAGGATTGGTAATTACCTCAATATTTTGGAAATATTTTTTCCAGGTAACCGCATCTTCATCTGTTAAAACGACCAGTTTATCAAACTGATCAACTTTCTTTTTCAATGATTTGATTTGAAGCAGATTGCGATAATTCCGCCAATTGATTTTCTGGTCAAATATTTTAAACGGCGCGATGTCAAAATTGAAATGAAATTCGATGATTTTCCTGCTTTCGTCTTTTATGTCGGTCAGAAATTTATATTCGGCTCCGAGAAACAAGGAAATACAAACATCTGTCGGATGCGTTTTCAGATAGTTTTCAACCTTTGATTTATACGTGGACATAAAGATTTTGATTTGTTTTCTTTTTTCAAAAAAGCTCAAATTCTTTAGTCGGAAACTGGGATCGTCTATATTCAAATGCACCAGATTTACTTTCTCACTGTATGGAAAATAGAGAGGATCTGAAAATTGTCTGTAGGTGATAATCGTTACGTCATGTCCTAAAACATCGACCAGATAATTGGCTTTTACATTTAAGACGCGTCCCATCCCGGAGCCGGAACGTAAATGCGGTATGAAATAGACGATTTTCATACGGAAATCAGGCTTTTGGTTTCAGATACATAAAGACGCCGTTGGTCAGGATGCGGTTGCCTTTTTCACCTCTAATCCATCTGTGCCAAGGTTGTCGCGGATAAAATCCATGGATGCCGGATTCTTTTAGAAAATTGTCAATCAATTGATTTTCAGTTAAATCATCATAAACAATTTCAATGTGATGCGTTTTTTGAAATCTTTCGATGACGGCTCCCGTAATTTGGGAATTATAAAAATAATGAATTTCCACTATCATGTGTACCTCTTTCTGCCAACTGAATTTTTCAGGATCGAGCAAATCAAATTCGGCTCCTTCACAATCCATTAAAACCAAATCCAATGGTTTGTCCCAGTTTTTCATGGAATCCTCATCTGCTTTCAGATAAATTTGAAAATCCTTCAGGTCATTTGGTTCAATCCAGGATTTTATGGCCGGATGGAATTTTTCATCCATTTCATAAACATAAAGATTGTCGGGTTTGAACAAATAAGAAAATCCGGCAGCATAATAACCACGATTTCCACCGATAATCATGATGTTTTTAGGTTTTTGATTGATTAAATCCCCAATAAATGGTCGAATCGCAGATTCGTAAACACCTAAAATTTCGAAAAGATTTAATTTTCCGGAAACCAAATCAGGAATTTTCAATCCGGCAAAAGGTCCGGTATAAATCTGTTTACCTATTTTTTTCTCAACCTGCCGAACGGTTTCCTGTTCGCTCAAAGTTTTTTTCCGAAAGGATAAAATCATTTTATTTCAATTTAAGTTTTTGCATCAATCTGTTTTTCACATATTCCACCAGATATTTCAATGGAATCTGATCCAAAATCTGGTCGGGCGTAAAGACTTTTCGGTTATGGATCAAATCTTTCATCACCACTTTCCCGTTTTTCATCTCTACAATCGGTTTCAAATTCCCATAAAGATTGACCATTTCTTTGTAGGTCGATTTTTGTTTGGTGTTTAACCAGGAGCCCTCAAAATGATGGATGACATAATTTTTCGGAACATCCAACGAAAAATAATGGGATGGATACACGGTGATGCCGTTTGCCAATTCCTGATATTCATCGCCCGTGGAAGCACCATATTTTTCAATGAGCAGCTTGGAGAAGACAGTGGTGTTGGAAAGTAATTTGAATTCAGATTGGTTTTCATAATAATCAATCATTTCTTTGATAAAAGGTTCACCCGAACGAGCCGCAAAAAAAGCTGAAAACGGACGACCTTTTAATTCATATCCGCAAATCACCCTGTGATGACGCAAATCCTCAAAACTGCGCGTCACTTCCATGTCGGTGTCCAGATAAAATCCGCCGTATTCATAGATCACTTTCACGCGTGCAAAATCGGAAACAAAAGCCCACATTCCGCGCTCATAGGCCTCTTTCACAAAAGGATGCTGATTGACATCAAAATTATCTTCGTTCCATTCGACGATTCTATAATCCGGATGAAATTTCCTCCAACTTCTTATACAATCTTCTACAAATGCAGGTTTCGGGGTTTTCCCAAACCAACAATAATGGATCATTTTTGAAATCATAGACTATCTGAATTTCCTTTTTGCAAATGAAAACATTTTATTAAAACTACGCACCCGATTTAGGTTAAAATACAAAGAAGAATACTGATGCTGGCTGCTTAATTTCTCCAAAATCCGGTTCAGTTCATCTTGTTTTTTGTACAAAACCGCAACCTGGGCTGCAAATATCAGATAGGGTTTTTTGTTTTGGAATTCAGGGTTCAGCACATTCAGAAATTCATTTTCATCAAAATCATCATAACTGTCTTTCCTGAATTTCTCTCTTTGGATAAAAAAGATTTTGGCTTGTTCCAAAAACAATCTTTTTACAAATTGGTTTCCTCCGCGCGAAATAGAATCCTCCAAAACCCTGTATTTTAAAAGCTTTTCGGGAAGATTATGCAAAATTCTTTTTTCAGACAGTTTCCGTAAATGAAAATCAAAATCTTCACAAGCATACATTTTTTCTCTGTAAAATAAATCGGCTTCGTTTCGAAATAGGATGGTCGGATGGAAAATCGGATTGTCGATGCGGGTTCTTTTTTTGATTTCTTCCAAACCGGGCAATGCGATCATTTCTCCTGTTTCCTCATTTTTTTCATTGATCAAACTCATCGAAGTTCCCACCAAAAAAACATCTTTGTTTTTCTCCAAATACGCCAATTGTTTTTCAAAACGATCGGGCAGACAAAGGTCGTCCGCATCCATACGAGCAATGTATTTCCCTCGGGCTTTGGAAATCCCCAGATTCAGATTCTCTACAAATCCTTTGAAACCTTTGTTGATGGGTTTCTCAAAAACGAGGATTCGATTGTCTTTTTCTTCCCATTTTTGGAGTATTTCAGATGTTTGATCTGTGGAATGATCATTTATGATGATAAATTCGAATTCGGAAAAAGTCTGATTCAGAACGGATTCTATAGCTGATTCCAAATAAATTTCGCCGTTAAAAACGGACATTACGACAGAAATAAGCGGATTTTCAATTTTTCCTTCCATTATTTTGAAGTCAATTCTTGTTGAGCCACAATGACCGAATTAGCCGGAACATCTTTATGAATCACACATCCGGCTCCTATAATGGAATTATCGCCTATCCTCACTCCTTTTAAAATCACTACGTTACTTCCCAACCAACAGTTTTTTCCGATTTTCACTTCACCGTAGGTAAATGCTTTTCGACTGACATTTAACCGATCATTTTCAAAGGAATATTCGTGGTTATGGTCATAAATTTTCACGCCTTCACCCAATAGTGTATCATCACCTATCTCTATGTTTTTCAAGCAATTAATCGAACAATAATTGTTGATAAAAACATTTGTGCCTATTTTCAATTCGGCATTTTTACCCACCCAAAAACAAACAAAATTTCTGGCATCCAGATTGTCTCCTACTTTCAGGATAGAATTCGGATGAAATTGTGCTTGAAATCCTCTTCCTATTTTAATTCCCTTGGCCAAAAGCCGGAATTGTTTTTCCTCCTTGGATTCACAAAGCCTGTTAAAAATTTTCGAAATCATGTACACGCCAAATTGAAGTTAGACAAAGATATAATTTTAAAATTCTTCTAAGTTATTATCTTTGCGCCACAACAAAACCCTATGCAAAAAGTCACTGAAGTCATCAAAATATTCTTCGCTTATTTGGTGCGCCCTCATTTGTATCCCGAATTGGGAAGGAAAATCTTCAAAAATATTTTTCAAAGGAGTTCGGCTACAAAAGGAAAATCGGAAGCAGAAAGTTGGTGCGCGGCAATGGCGGTTTCCCAAAATGAGGCAATCCAAAAAATTACAGGAAAATCCAATATCAACAGCATTTACGATGAATTTTCCGAAATTCTGAACGAAGCCAAAAAAACGGAAAAAAATACGCCTGTTAAAATGGGTGGCGCGGGTGCTTTGAATCTGATTTATCATCTCTGTGAATTTACCCAAGCCCAAAATGTGTTGGAAACCGGAGTGGCTTATGGTTGGTCTTCTCTGGCGGCTTTGCTTTCGCTCTCAAAGCGGAACGGGACGCTTTATAGTTCGGATATGCCGTATTTGGGAAAAGACAACGATCAATTTGTGGGCTGCGTGGTTCCTGAAAATTTGCGAGAGCATTGGAAACTTTTTCGTTTTGCTGACCGGGAATCTCTCCCCAAAATTTTTAGAGAACAGAACGAATTTGAATTCATCCATTATGACAGTGACAAATCCTACAACGGGCGTATGTGGGCGTATGGCGTGCTTTGGGAAAAAGTAAAAAAAGGAGGCATCTTCATGAGTGATGACATCGCTGATAATTCGGCTTTCATGGATTATTGCACTGAGAAAAACCAGCATCCTATCATCGTGGAATTTGACGGAAAATACGCAGGCCTAATTGTTAAATAACCCATAAATATTTAGCTTTCGTAGATTGCTTATCAGCATTGATAATTACTAATTACTAAATTAGCCGAATGAAAATACTGATTACAGGAACAGCCGGATTTATAGGTTTTCATCTTGCTACGAAATTAATTTCAAGAGGAGACGAAATCGTCGGCCTCGATTCCATCAATGATTATTATGACATTCGTGTGAAATACGGTCGTCTTGAAAAGACCGGAATTTCAAAAACAAATATCGAATACAACAAATTAGTTCAGAGTTCAATTCATCCGAATTATCAATTCATCCAATTGAATTTGGAGGACAAAGAAAATCTGCAAAAATTATTTTCCGAACAGAAATTTGACCGTGTGGTCAATCTGGCAGCACAAGCCGGAGTAAGGTATTCGCTTACTCATCCGGAAGCTTATATGGAGGCCAACATCATCGGGTTTTTAAATATTTTGGAGTGTTGCCGTCATCACCAAATAGAACATTTGACCTATGCGAGCAGCTCAAGTGTTTATGGTCTAAATGAAAGCCAGCCTTTTTCCACAAAGGATAACGTTGACCATCCCATCAGTTTATATGCTGCAAGCAAAAAGTCAAACGAATTGATGGCGCACACTTACAGCCATTTATTTAAAATCCCCACCACTGGACTTCGTTTTTTTACGGTTTACGGACCTTGGGGACGACCGGATATGGCGCTTTTCCTTTTCACAAAAGCCATGTTGGAAAACCGCCCGATTGATGTTTTCAATTATGGTGAAATGCAACGTGATTTTACGTATGTGGACGATATCGTGGAGGGAATCATCCGCGTAAACGACAATCCTCCAAAGGAAAATCCGGATTGGAATCCTAATTCTGAAGACGCTTCTGTTTCCTCCGCTCCCTATAAAATCTACAACATAGGGAACAATAATCCTGTAAAATTGATGGATTTCATATCGGCTATTGAAAAGAAATTAGGAATCACTGCTGAAAAAAATATGCTACCGATTCAGGCAGGAGATGTTCCGAGTACTTATGCCGATGTTTCGGATTTAATCCGAGATTTGGATTATAAACCCCAAACAACCATTCAGGAAGGAATCGACCAATTTGTGGATTGGTACCGCGAATTTTTTAAGGTTTGATGAAATCCATTTCCATGAACCAGCCTCTCGTATCCGTCAATATCCCGATTTTCAAATGCGAAAAATACATCCTTCGTTGTTTGGAATCGGTAAAAAACCAAACTTATCAAAATCTGGAAATCCTATTGGTTAATGACCAAACTCCGGACAATAGTTTGGCTATCATTGATCAATTTCAAAAAGAAAACCCCGAACTGAATATCCGGATCCTTCATCACGAAAAAAATCAGGGATTATCGGTGGTTCGGAATACGGGAATCGATAACTCGACCGGAGAATATTTATATTTTTTGGACAGTGACGATGAAATCACCAAAGATTGCATACGACTTTTGGTCCATGAAATTCTGGAAAAAGAAGTCCAAATGGTCATCGCACAAAACCGCTGGATCAATACATTTGACCATACAACCAAAGATTTTGGGTTTCCTACCCGTTCTCAAAAAAAAATGTACGATAACAACAAAGAGATTTTCAAAGCTTACAGCGAGGGTTTGTTTCCGATTCCTTCCTGGAATAAATTGATTCAATTAGAATTTATAAAGAAAAATAAAATCCATTTCATCCCCGGGCTCTACGCGCAGGATGAACTATGGTTTTTCCATTTGATGCTGAAAATCAATTCTTTATCTATTATTGATGAAATAACCTATTTGTATTATTTGCACAGCAATTCGGTTATATTCAATCGTACAAAGGTCAATTTCGAAAACCATCAAACCATCGCCGAACATTTCTCAAAAACTTATGATGAGGAAAATCAAGAACGAAAAAGATTTATTAAAAAGAAATCAATCGAATTCAAAACAACTTCCTTACAAATGCAGTGGAAATCCATGCGCGATGATGAAAACTATTGGAAACAAAATTACAAACGATATAAAAAAGCACCCAGCCTGTCCCTTTCCGATTATTTTTCATCTGAATTTTCATCAGAATTAAAAAAGAAAAATTTCTTCCTGAATCTCCCGACCGAACTGGGATTTCGTTTGTTCAAATGGCGTTATGAACGCTGATTAAAAATATTTTTGAAGAATTTGAGTCAGATAAATTTCTTTATCCTGCAAATTATTTTGTTTAAAGTATTTTTTTACTTCCGGAATGTCAATCAAATAACTCTGTCCTGCTTTTACTAAATCCAATTCGGCATTTTTTCCTAAAAACTGTTCGATGATAGCGATGATTTGGATGATGGAATAATTGGACAAATAAGCCACGTTTATAATTTGGTTAACTTTCTGTTTATCAATTAATTCTATTATAATTTTCCTTACATCCTCCACATCGATTAAGTTACGGGAAGCATCAATGTGGGTCTGAATAATTTTGTTTTCCCGAATGGAATTGACCAAAAAATTGATCAGTGTATTTTTGTTTCCACCTTTTCCAACGGCATTGCTGACACGGGAAATCAGGTAGCGATCAGATTTTGTTGCGATCAAATGTTCCATGTGGAGTTTATGATTGACATAAGCGCTGCCGTTTTTGGACGAATCATAAATGCTGCAAGTACTGAAATAAATAAAAAGTTTGTCAGGGTTTTCAGCCAGGGTTTTGCGAATCAGGTTTTCTTCTCTGCGAAATTGATTTTCGTCTGTTTCCAATGAATTCGAAACGCCGGATGCAAAAAAAACGACATCCTCAAGATCATTATTTATAAAGGCATTTGCAATCAATCCGTTTCCGACAATCATTTTTTCGTTTGTGTTAATTGAAACACAAAACTACAAATTCCAATTGACCTGAATCACAAATTCGTCCTACATTTGCGGTGCAATAAGCAATAGCAGTTTGAAAAGATTTTCCAAAAAACTAAATGTTCAACTCATCGCCGAAACTTTTAAAGCCTTCGGGATTGAGCACATCGTCCTTTCGCCGGGTTCAAGAAACGGCGCTTTGGCAACGCATTTTACACATCATCCTGATTTTAAAACCTATAGTATCGTAGATGAGCGTTCTTCGGGATTTGTCGGTTTAGGGATGGCACAACAAATGAGAAAACCTGTGGTTTTATGCTGTACTTCCGGCTCAGCACTGGTCAATTATTATCCGGCTGTGACCGAAGCTTTTTATCAGAATGTACCGCTGATTGTGCTTTCTGCCGACCGACCGGAACATCTGATTGATAATTTTGACGGACAAACCATTCGACAAAAAAATGCGCTGGAATTACACACTTACCACAGCACCCAATTAACAGAAGATGAATCTACACAAGCGCTAGCCGATAATCTCGGATTGATCAAAAAAGCCGTTGGTTGCTCCATTCAAAATTCCGGTCCGGTTCATATAAACATGCCGTTTTCAGAGCCTTTGTACGAATTTCAGGAAATGATTGACCTCCAGTTTGAAGAATTCAAATTTCCCCCAATTGAAATAGAAAAACTGGAAATCGATTATGAAAATTTAGCGCAAAAATGGAATTCAGCTGAAAAGAAATTGGTTTTGGTCGGAATGCAATTTCCGGATAAAAAGCTCAATGAATGGATGAAAAAACTGGCAGATGATGATTCGGTTGTTATTTTAACCGAAACAACCTCCAACCTGGATTCAAAGAGGTTTTTCAATAAAATTGATTCTGTGATTTATTCGCTCAAAGAAGAAACGATGGAACACCTGAAACCGGAAATCCTATTGACCATCGGGCAAAATGTCGTTTCAAAAAAAGTAAAATCTTTTATCCGAAATCATTCGCCAAAACAGCATTGGCATCTGGATGAATTCTGGCATCCCGATACTTTTCAATGTTTGACCGATAAAATTCACTCAGCTCCGCTTGCATTTCTACAAGAATTTGTCCCCAAAATTTATCAGCAAAAATCACATTATTTCAACGATTGGCATTCCGTCCGGGTAGAAAAAGAAATCAAACAAAAAGATTTTGCTGCTCAAACCGGCTTTTCCGATTTTAAAGTTTTTGAAAAATTGATTCAGACTTTTCCGGAAAATACACAGATTCAATACGGAAATTCTTCGGTCATCCGATATGCGCAACTTTTTGAGCATTCGCCGGAAAATGAGATTTTCTGTAACCGTGGTACAAGCGGTATTGACGGATGTACTTCAACTGCTGCCGGCGCTTCCATGGTAAACGGAAAACAAACCGTTTTGGTCACGGGTGACATCAGTTTTTTTTATGACAGCAACGGACTTTGGAACCGTTACATTCCGAATTCGTTTCGGATTATCATTTTAAACAACGGTGGAGGGAATATTTTCAAAATCATTCCCGGCCCTGAAAATTCGGGTGTGGTAGAATCGGTTTTTGAAACGCGACATCATCTGACCGCTGAATATTTGGCCAAAATGTTTGGTTTTGAATACATAAAAATAGAAAGCCAATCTGATTTGGATCATGAATTAGAAGATTTTTATCAAGATTCGCAACGACCCAAAATCATGGAAATCAATACTTCTGACATAGAAAATGCTGCGATTCAACGGGAATATTTTAAAATTTAAGGGCGAAGTACAAACTTAAATTTCTGATTTGAAAGGATTTACAGGACTCTGGTTGCTTTTACAAATCGTTTGTTCCAATAAGTTTCTTCCAATGAACTGACGATCACACCTTTGGAAGTAGAGGAATGGATAAAGAAAATTTCGCCGTTTTTTACTTTCTCCACGATTCCTACATGACTGATGTTGGAACCCGAAGTATTAAAAAACACCAAATCGCCTTCTTTCACGTCACGCAAACGGATTTCCTTTCCTTCTTTTGCCTGATCGCGGGACATTCTCGGCATTTTGACGCCGGCCGCATCGTAGGCATTGATGACCAAACCGGAACAATCCAAACCACTTTTGGTCGTTCCGCCATATTTATAAGGCGTGCCCAAATATTTATAGGCTTCTTTTAAAACCGAATTGGCTTCTTTGGCTACTGAATGGCTTTTGGTTTTAGTGTGCTCACGAACTTCTCTTTTTTTGTAATCCGATGATTTATAGGAAATATTTCGGGATGAATTACAAGCGGTCAATGAAAAAACACAGAATGCCAAAATGTAAAATTTCCAAAATTTCATACGCCAACTCATTTTATATCGAACTAAAATTACAACGTATAAAATTAGAAAATCATATAGATATCAACAAATAATTAACAAAGTTTTCAACAGCTCTATTGTTCCTTTAAAATTTCCTGTAGCAACTGTCTCGCTCTCAAAATTCTAACCTTCACATTGGCCAAAGTCAAATCCAAGTCGGCTGCAATTTCTTTATAGGTTTTTTCTTCCAGAAACCGAAGTTCCAGTATCCTGCGGTATTCCGGTTTCAACTTCTGAAGGTCGCGAATCAAAGCATCCGAATCCTGTTGTTGAATCAAAGATTCCTCCGGACTCGGTAATTCTTCCTGTATATCTATGGGGTAATTTTCATCATCCAGCGAAAGTTTAAGCGCCGGTGTTTTACGGATATGATCGATCATCGTATTATGCGCAATCGACAATATCCAGGTTTTGAAATCAAAATCAGAATTGTACAACTTCAATTTAGCAAAGACTTTAGTAAAAGTTTCAATGGCTATGTCTTCTGATTCCTCCTCATCATTTATTTTATAAAAAACATAATTGAAAACATTGTTCCAATACATATCCATCAACCGGTTTTGCGCCTGGCGTTTTCCTTTTTTAGCTTCAAGTATTAGTTCCTGTAATTTTATAAGGCTCAATTTCTCCCCTTGTTTAATTCATTCGAAGATAAGAAATTCAAAGAAATATAGGTCAAGTTTATAAACTAGCTTTTTTTCTTTTTCTTTCGCCTTCCCCACCAAATCAAAAAACCGGTTATAGGCAAGGAAGTTGCGACAAGTCCGGCCAGAAATGTGGATAATTTCCCTATTTGTCCCCACCACTGTCCCATGTGCAACTGCCAGACTACATTTTCTGTTTTTTCGTGTTGAATAATCTTTGGGTTTACTTCTATTTTTTGACCCGAATAACGGTCATAAATACTAATATCCATGTTTTCACGGCTTTTCAAACCCGCAACTCCTGAAGCAAAAATAAACGCTCCAAGATCCTGCTGGTCAAAATTCCATATACTGATGGAGGGTTCATCGGGAAATTCTTTCGCCAGTACTTCATATTAATGGTGAAACTCGCTTGTCGGGTTGTTCTGGTCCATTTTTTCGACCACCAGAGAAGCAAACCTGTTAAACAACTGATGACAAAATCGCTACTATCCATCCTCCTATTTTTCCTGCAAGCAATGCAGAATGGAGATGTGCTGTCACAAAAAAGAAATAAATACCATTTTTTTCATTGTAATAATTTTTTTGGGAGAAAACTAATACAAGAATTTTATGGAATTTTATAAATTCTAAAAGAAAAATTATATAATTTTTATCATATTTTCCTACTCCCAATCGAAGTTACAGGAGATAAATAGGAAAGATATAATCTCTCACTTTGAAGTTAATTTATAAGTTTAACAGTTTTGCGGCTTCCTTTGCAAAATAGGTAGAAATCAAATCAGCGCCTGCTCTTTTGAAAGCGGTTAAACTCTCGATCATCACTTTATCGTGATCCAACCAGCCATTTGCAGAAGCTGCTTTTATCATTGCATATTCACCGCTTACTTGAAAAACAGATACCGGAATATTGTAATTATCTTTGACCAAACGAACGATATCCAGATAAGCCATCCCGGGTTTTACCATAACTATATCCGCTCCCTCTGCGATGTCTTCTTCCACTTCGCGAAGCGCCTCATACGCATTATGGTAATCCATTTGATAGGTCTTTTTATCTTTTGGAATTTCTATGTTATCAACCGGAGCACTATCCAATGCTTCTCTGAATGGGCCATAAAAAGAACTGGCATATTTGGCAGCATAAGACATAATACCGACCTCTGTAAATCCGTTTTCTTCCAATGCTTCCCGTATCGCACCAATCCGGCCATCCATCATATCGCTCGGCGCTACGAAATCCGCTCCGGCTTCAGCATGCGATAAACTCATTTTTACCAAAGCATCAACAGTTTGATCGTTAAGAATCTGACCGTTTCCTATGATTCCGTCGTGACCGTAAATAGAATATGGATCCAGTGCCACATCTGGCATGACGATCATTTCAGGAATTGTATCTTTGATGGCTCTGATGGTTTGCTGCATAAGCCCATCGGAATTCCAAGCTTCTTTTCCTGTATTGTCTTTCAAATCCTGATTGACCTTCACATAAACATTGACAGCTTTGATGCCCAAATCCCAGATTTCTTTTACTTCCTGAATGGTCAAATCCAAAGATTGTCTATAAATCCCGGGCATAGAAGAAATTTCTTGTTTGACATCTTTTCCTTCCGCTACAAAAATGGGAAGAATAAAATCCCGTGGTGTCAAACTGCATTCTCTTACCAAACTTCTTAGAGTTTCGGTTTTTCTTAATCTTCTCGGACGATAATAAGGAAACATTTAAAAAATTTTAAGCAAAGTTATGAATTTGTGGTTAAGCGGAAGATAATTCAAAATTTGAATTTCTGAAATTCCTGAAAGATGTATCCCAAAACTTTAAATTTTTCTATTTTTACCAAATGCGAATTGACATCATTACCGTTTTACCCGAACTGCTGAAAAGCCCTTTTGAAGCATCTATCTTAAAACGTGCCCAGGACAAAGGTCTTGTAGAAATATATTTGCATAATTTACGGGATTATACTACGGGAAAATACAAAAAAGTAGATGACTACCAATTTGGTGGAGGTGCCGGAATGGTCATGATGATCGAACCGATTGACAAATGCATTTCAAAATTAAAATCGGAAAGGAATTACGATGAAATTATTTATTTAACGCCTGACGGCATTACTTTAAACCAGAGTATAGCCAACGAATTATCATTAAAAGGAAACATCATAATGCTTTGTGGCCATTACAAAGGCGTTGATCAAAGAGTCCGCAATCATTTTGTAACCAGAGAAATCTCCATCGGCGATTATGTTTTAAGCGGAGGTGAATTAGCAGCCGCCGTATTGGCAGACAGCATCATCCGACTGTTACCCAGCGTACTAAACGATGAAACTTCTGCGCTTTCCGATTCTTTCCAGGATGATTTATTGGCTCCCGAAGTCTATACACGTCCCGCCGAATATAAAGGGATGAAAGTTCCTGAAATTTTACTCTCAGGCGATTTTCCAAAAATTGAAGAATGGCGGCATCAAAATGCCATAGAGCGAACTACAAAAAGACGTCCTGATTTACTGAACGATAAAATTTAATTCGTAACTTTCTGAAATCTTAATTCTTAACGCAACCTTTTGCCTTTTTTTCCGTCATTAACTAAAGGTTTTATGATTATGAAAAGTATAAAATGGATTTTAGCACTGATGATTACGGGACTGTTTGTAACATCATGTTTGGATGACGAACCCACTTTGAATGTCGATTATGAGTATGCACCTATTGACAGTATATTGGTTGGAGAAATTCATCCTGCTCGTGAAATTACTGAAATCAGAACATATTTTACCCGAAATAGTGAATGTGAAACATTTTTTGATTACGATTACCAAATTTCAGGAAATGAAAGAACGGTTTCTATCGTGATTTCCGATCTGCAAGTCGAGGATTGTTTGAACATTTCGGAAGCTTCCTCCCAAGTTCTCCAGTTTTCACCGGAAACAGGCGGAACTTACACTTTTCGTTTCTGGGCGGGCAATGATGTGAATAACGAACCTATATTTATCGTTCAGGAAATCGAAATTCCGGATTAACCTAAACAAAATGGATTGGATGATAATCTGAAAATATTAATAAAACAGTGCCAGGAAAACCGAACTTCTGCTCAAGCTGAAATGTATAAAAAATTTTCGGCGCAGTTGTTTTCAGTTTGTTTGCGGTATGCAGACAACTATGATGATGCACAAGATATTTTTCAGGATGGATTTATCATGATTTTCCACAAAATCAACCAATTCCGATTTGAAGGTTCATTTGAAGGTTGGCTTCGCCGGATTATGGTCAATTGCTGTATAGAAAAACACCGTAATAAAAACTACCTCTATGTCATCAATGAAGAAATGACTCCAGGTGAAAGTCCGGATGAAGAGGATGATTTTGAATCTGAAGAATATTCCTATGATGAAATTTTGGAATTTATCCGCTCGCTTCCTGACCGGTACAATCAAGTATTTAACCTGTACGCCATAGAAGGCTATTCCCATCAACAGATTTCAGAAATGCTCCAAATTTCTGTTGGCACCTCCAAATCCAATTTGTCACGTGCTAGGGAAAAATTGAAAGAATTGATAAAAAAAAATAAGGAAATAAAAGTCATGTCAAAATGAAAAATAAAATTGACCCATATTTTAAAAATAAATTAAACATCCCGCAAAAACCACCTGCAGATGCTTGGGAGTTTATTCAAAGCCGTATCCCTCAAAAAGAAAAAAAACGGATCATTCCTTTCTGGATAAGAATTTCAGGAATTGCTGCAGCTTTACTTTTTTT
Source organism: Moheibacter lacus (assembly GCA_040392505.1). Lineage (GTDB taxonomy): Bacteria > Bacteroidota > Bacteroidia > Flavobacteriales > Weeksellaceae > Moheibacter > Moheibacter lacus_A. The sequence goes on from JBEBVY010000014.1 coordinate 38,657, forward strand.
GGCAGGAGGGAGCTATATGCTGAATTTATTTGAATCAGACACCCATCAGAACTCAACGGGAATTCAAAATCAATCGACTGTTTCAGACGGTATTTCCACCTCAGGAGACGAAACAGAAAATTGGAATGAAAAAAATTCAAATCCGCAGAGTTTCCCTATGGAAAATCAAAACCCGTACAGTTATCCCATCGATGGTCAAAACAAAACTTATTCCCATCAGAATCAATCCCATCTTAACGGAAATTCTCAATTTATTTCAAATAATCCCAACTCATCCAACTATGCAAATAATTCTACTTTAAATCTTTCCAACAACTCATTAAACCCTGAAAACCAAACCCTCATATTTGATCATTCTCAAAATGAAAACGAGGTAAACTCAAATATGGAGCAACCAAAAATCGCTTGGAACTCAGTCAACAAAGAGAATGAGTCTCAGTCTCTCTTAAATAAAAATAATACTGAGAACCCTTTTTCAAACCCGTTATTGGATGAATTGGAAAAAGAAAATAAAGAATTAATTGCGCTAAACACAAAAGAAAATAAAAAGAAAAAATCCAAAGACGTTTATAAAAAGAAACCGGAATTTGACCGCTTTTATATCAGCGGATTTGTTTCGCCGATGGCTTTGAATACTTTTGTCGGAAGCTCCATGCTTGCTGACAACATGAGTCAATATAAAACCGAAAACAATATCACACTGGCTTATGGGATCAAAGGTGCTTATGCCCTAAGCCCAAAAGTCAAAATAAGAACCGGTGTTTCCGTAGTCGGATTTGAACAAATCACCCAAAACGTACCATTATCTGCCAGCA
>JBEBVY010000015.1:0-39228 GCA_040392505.1 Moheibacter lacus
GCACTTGAATTTGTTTTTAATTTTGGCATAACTGTATGTTTTATAAAACGTTTGTCTTTTTAAGGTTTTAAGTATAAAGTATCAGGTATCAAGACACGAAACTCACAACTCAAAACACTTTATTTTTTCGGAGCCATCATCATGATCATCCGCTTTCCTTCCAACTTAGGAAGTTGCTCCACTTTTCCAACATCTTCCAGCTCCTGAGCTAATTTTAACAATAAAATTTCGCCCTGATCCTTGAAAATGATGGAACGTCCCTTGAAGAAAACATAGGCCTTCAACTTGGAACCCTCTTCCAAAAAACTTCTGGCGTGACGCTTTTTGAATTCATAATCGTGGTCGTCTGTCTGAGGCCCGAAACGAATCTCTTTCAACACCACTTTTTGTTGTTTGGCCTTTAATTCCTTTTCTTTCTTTTTCTGTTCGTACAGGAATTTTTTATAATCCACAATTCTACAAACAGGAGGATTGGCCTTTTCGGTAATCATAACCAGATCCAATCCGGCTTCCTGAGCCATTTCCAAAGCTTTTCTGGTTGGATAAACCCCGGGTTCAATCCCTTCACCAACTACCCGAACCTCAGGTACGTTGATTTTATCGTTAATCTTGTGTTGATCTTCTTTGATCACTCTGGCAGGTCCTCGACCGCCTCTTCTTTTAATTGCGATAGTTTATATAATTTTAATTAATCTCCATTTCGTTGAGGATGCGATTTCGCAAATCTTCCATTTTCATTTCTCCCAAATCTTCTCCTCCGTGTTTTCGCACAGAAATCGTTCCGTTTTCTTCCTCTTTCTCGCCTACAATCAACATGTACGGAATCTTTTTCATCTCGGCGTCCCGGATTTTTTTACCCGTTTTTTCGTTGCGAGAATCAATCAGGCCGCGAATATCGTGATTTTCTAAGAATTTTGAAACTTTTTCAGCATATTCTTGATATTTCTCACTGATTGGCAGGATGATAAAGACGTCCGGTGTCAACCAAAGCGGAAAATTACCGGCCGTGTGTTCCAATAAAATCGCCACGAATCTTTCCATCGAACCAAATGGCGCTCGGTGAATCATAACAGGTGTATGCGCCTGATTGTCAGATCCTATATAGCTCAATTCAAATCTTTCCGGTAAATTATAATCCACCTGAATGGTTCCCAATTGCCATTTTCTCCCCAAAGCATCTTTTACCATGAAATCCAGCTTAGGACCATAGAATGCTGCTTCTCCATATTCGACAACGGTTCTTAAACCTTTTTCAGCAGCTGCTTGCATGATGGCGTTTTCGGCTTTCTCCCAGTTTTCGTCAGAACCGATGTATTTTTCTTTGTTGTCCGGATCCCGAAGTGAAACCTGCGTCACAAAATCTTCAAACCCAAGCGAACTAAATACATACAACACCAAATCAATGACATTTTTGAATTCATCCAATAATTGATCGGGCGTACAGAAAAGGTGTGCATCGTCCTGCGTAAATCCGCGAACACGTGTTAATCCATGCAATTCACCACTTTGTTCGTAGCGATAAACCGTTCCGAATTCCGCATAGCGTTTCGGCAAATCCCGGTAAGACCATTGTGATGCTTTATAAATTTCGCAGTGATGCGGACAATTCATAGGTTTCAATAAGAATTCTTCTCCTTCGTTTGGCGTATGAATCGGTTGGAAACTGTCTTTCCCGTATTTATCCCAGTGACCGGAAGTCACATACAGCTCTTTTGCACCGATGTGCGGAGAGATCACCATTTCATATCCGGCTTTTTGTTGCGCTTTCATCAGAAAGGCTTCCAGTTTCCTTCTCAAGGCAGCTCCTTTTGGCAGCCACAAAGGCAATCCCTGACCTACTTTATCGGAAAAAGTAAAGAAGCCTAATTCTTTTCCTAACTTTCTGTGGTCGCGCTTTTTAGCTTCTTCCAAAAGGTTCAGATAATCCGTCAGATCTTTTTGTTTTGGAAAAGAAATTCCATAAACACGTGTCAACTGTTTGTTCTTTTCATCACCGCGCCAATAAGCTCCGGCGGCATTCAATATTTTAACCGCTTTTACAATTCCTGTGTTTGGAATATGGCCTCCACGGCATAAATCGGTGAAATCATCATGCGAACAGAAAGTGATTTGTCCGTCTTCCAAATTTTCAATCAATTCGGTTTTGTATTCGTTTCCGGCATATTCACTTAAAGCTTTTGCTTTCGAAACCGGATAAAGTTTAAATTCCGATTTCTTTTGGGCATTTTCAAGCATTTTCTTTTCAATTTTTTCAAAATCTTTTTCCTGAAAAGTTTCTTCCCCAAAATCTACGTCATAATAAAATCCGTTTTCGATCGCCGGCCCGATGGTCAGTTTGGCATTCGGATAAAAATCCATAATTGCCTGCGCCAAAAGGTGGGCGGAAGAGTGCCAAAATGCTTTCTTCCCCATATCATCATTCCACGTCAAAAGCTGAACGGTTGCGTCTGTGGTGATAGCTGTTGTGGTTTCTACCTGTTCGCCGTTTACCAATGCGGATATGACATTTCGTGCCAATCCTTCGCTGATGCTCATGGCAATTCCCATCGGTGTAATTCCGCTTTCGTATTGCCTGATGCTCCCGTCCGGAAGTGTAATGTTGATCATTTTAATCTAATTTTTAAGATTGCAAATTTACAAGTTTTAATGAGATTCATCATTTCATTTCTACAAATAAATAATACGCACTAAATTTGATAAATATGGAAAACTACCAATATATATCGGCAGAAGAAGCGGTAAAACTGGTTAAAACCGGCGACCGTGTTTTTCTTCATGGAAGCGCAGCAACCCCGCTTCATGTTTTGAATACTTTATTAAAAAGAAAAGATGAAATCAAAAATGTAGAATTGGTTTCAATCAGTATGTTTGGAGAGATCGAATGGAAAGATCCGGGCGTGACCGATAGTTTTTATCTGAATTCGCTCTTTGTTTCTTCCAATATCCGCGAATGGGCCAATAGTTCTCATGGTCGTTATGTTCCGATTTTCTTAAGTGAAATTCCTTTGCTTTTTTCAAGAGGTTATCTTCCGCTCGATGTGGCGATTGTGCAGGTTTCACCACCTGACAGTCAGGGGTTCTGTAGTTTGGGAACTTCTGTGGATGCCGCTTGGGCTGCGGTTCGCCATGCAAAAATGGTGATTGCACAAGTCAATCCCAAAATGCCGAGAACGCTGGGCGATTCGCCTGTTCATAGTTCCAAATTTACCGCGATGGTTTGGTATGAAACCGAACTTCCGGCGGTGGATTATGGAAGTAAAATTAACGACATGATTCAGAAAATCGGTGAAAATGTAGCCGGGCTCATTGAAGACGGCTCTACGCTTCAGGCCGGAATCGGAGCGATTCCCGATGCGGTTTTAAGCTGTCTGGGCAACCATAAAGATTTAGGTCTTCACACCGAAATGTTTTCAGATGGCGTTGTGCCTTTGATTGAATCGGGTGTTATCAACAACGAAAAGAAAAAAATACTTCGGGGAAAAACGGTAACCTCCTTCGTGGCCGGAACCAAAAGAGTTTATGATTTTGTAAATGACAATCCGAGTATGTCATTTATGAATGTTTCAATGGTCAATGATTCGGGGACGATTCGTGAAAACCCAAAAGTGGTAGCCATCAACAGTGCGATAGAAGTGGATTTGACCGGACAAATTTGTTCGGACTCTATCGGGACGTATCAATATTCGGGAATTGGCGGTCAGATGGATTTCATGCGGGGTGCGGCGCTTTCGGAAGGTGGGAAACCTATTATCGCGATTCCGTCCGTTACCAATAAAGGCATTTCGAGAATTACGCCTTTTCTGAAAGAAGGAGCCGGCGTGGTGACGACGAGAGGTCATGCGCATTACATCGTGACGGAATATGGCGTCGTGAATTTATACGGAAAAAATCTGGAGCAACGTTCCAAACTTTTGATTTCAATCGCTCATCCGGATCATCGTGAAGCATTGGAAAAAGCGCATTTTGAGCGGTTTAGATAAGCAAGACGCATTCTAAAGTTCAACTTAAATTAAAATTCCAGATTTAAATATTTTTATTAATTTTGTATCCGAATGAATACACATTGAAAAGTGTACTTTATAGAAAAAACGACAGAATTCGACAAATGGTTTAGAAAATTAAAGGATTTGAAAGCCAAAGCAAAGATTTTGTTTAGAATTCAAAAGTTAGAAAATGAAGAACATTTTGGAGAATGGAAATCTGTGGGAAATGGAATAAATGAACTAAAAATCAATTATTCAAAAGGTTATAGGGTTTATTTCAAAGAAAAAGACGGAAAAATTATCATTCTACTGATAGGTGGCGACAAATCCACTCAACAGAAAGATATTGAAAAAGCAAATGCAGTTTGGAAAAAATTAAAAAAGTAAAAATGGAAACTTCAAAATTTGATATAGCAGATTATCTGGATAGCAACGAAATGATTGCTGAATATCTCAATGCTGTTTTGGAAGAGGGAAATGATTCTGAAATTATTGTAGCCATTGGAAATATTGCCAAAGCAATTGGAATGACCAAAATTGCGGAAGAAACAGGAATGAGTCGGCCTAGTTTGTACAAAGCATTATCAGAAGGAGCCAAACCTCAATTTACAACCATCGTGAAGGTTTTAAAGGCAATCGGTGGTCAAATACAAGTGAGTCCCATAACAAACTAAAAATCTTTTTTTCAAAATAATTTACGGTATTAAAAACCTAAGCCCTCGCTCTCTTTAAATAAAAGTAAGCCGTCAGCACTCCAAAAATCACATTGGGACCCCAGGCCGCAACAAAAGGCGAAACATATCCTTGTGTGGAATAAGTAAGCGAAATCTGGTTAAAAAAGATATAGACAAACGCCAGAATAATTCCCAGCGCAAGATTCAGCCCGATTCCGCCTCGTCGTTTTTGGGAGGAAAGGGAAAGTGCGAGAAGCGTCAAAATAAAAGTTGAAAAAGGCGAACTGTTTCGCTGATGTAATTCGTTCATATAAGCATTCACGCTGGCTGATCCTTTGAATTTTTGTTTTTGGATGAAATCGTTCAATTCGATTGAATTCATGGTTTCTGCCACATATCCTTCCGGCAGAATTTCGTCCGGAGTGGCTTTAAAAGTACGTTTCAGCGTGATTTGATAACCCAAACTGTCCCTGAAATCCGATTTCACCTTTCGTATATAGGCGTTTCTGAGTATGTAAACCGAATCTTTTTCATCCCAATTAAACGAAGACGCAATGATCTGATATTTCAGCTTTTCTTTTTCAAACTCCTGATAAACAAAGCTCGTACCACGCTTCTGCACCCGATCATAATTCTGTGCGAAAATATATTCGTCAGGAGAAATTTGGGAAGAAATTTTCTGGCGTTCGTAGTATTCCCCTTTTTTGGAGTTGCTTAAAAGATATTCGTACTGATACGTATTCTTTTTGATGTTGGCCCAAGGCAAAGCAAAATTATTTACAAAAAGTGCCACAATGGCAATTCCCGCAGCCACCAGAAGATAGGGTTTCGTCAAACGGTAAAAACTGATTCCACCCGCCTGCGCCGCCACTATTTCGGTTTGCATGGTCAATCTCGAAGTAAAATAAATCACCGAAATAAAAACCGCAACCGGCAGAAATGTATTGACCAGCCAAACTGCCCAAAAAGGATAAAAATGAATCATCGCTTCCAATGGCGTAGAACCGTTATCTTCAATTCTTGCCAACTTTTGGCTCAAATCAATGATAACCGCAATGGTCGAAAGAATAATCACCATGAAAAAGAAGGTGCTTATAAAATTTCGGGCGATGTATTTATCAAATATTTTCAATTATCCAATTTCATTTTAATTGCATTCAAATTATCCGGATACGAGGCTCTCGAAATGTATGATGCTCTCATAATCGCTGTTTAAGCTTCGGTATAACCTGATTTTTCCATTCGGAGAAATCTCCGTCTAAAATATGTTTTCTTGCGGTTTGTACCAAATCCAAATAGAACGCTAAATTATGAACCGATGCGATTTGTTTTCCCAAATATTCTTCCGCCACAAACAAATGACGCACATAAGCTTTGGAATAATAACTGTCCACGTAACTTTTTCCCGATTCGTCCAAAGCAGAAAAATCAGCCTTCCATTTGGCATTTTTCATGTTCATCACACCGTTCCAGGTAAAAAGCATTCCGTTTCTTGCATTTCGGGTTGGCATCACGCAATCAAATTGATCGACACCCAAAGCGATACATTCCAAAATGTTCCATGGCGTGCCAACTCCCATCAGATAACGCGGTTTGTCTTGCGGCAAAATCTCCGTTACCAAATCGGTGATTTCGTACATGACCTCTTCCGGCTCGCCTACACTGAGTCCGCCGATAGCGTTTCCATCTGCGCCGAAATTAGCGACGAATTCCGCTGATTCTTTTCGTAAATCATGAAAGGAATTTCCTTGTACAATCGGATAAAGGGTTTGTTTATAACCATATAATTCCGGATTTTCATTCAGCCAATTTCGGCAACGTTCCAGCCAACGATGTGTCACGTGCATGGCGCGTTTGGCGTCTCGGTATTCAGCAGGAATTCCGGTTAATTCATCAAAAGCCATAAAAATATCAGCCCCGATGTGTCGTTGGATTTCCATGGATTTTTCAGGAGTGAACATGTGGTAGGAGCCATCAATATGGGATTTGAACCGAACTCCTTCTTCTGATTTTTTTCGGCTCGTTGCCAAAGAATAAACCTGAAACCCACCGCTGTCGGTCAAAATCGGTCTGTCCCAATTCATAAATTTATGCAGACCCCCTGCCTGATTTAAGATTCCTGTGCCCGGACGCAGGTAAAGATGATAGGTGTTTCCCAAAATAATCTGGGCTTTTATGTCTTCTTTCAATTCCCGTTGGTGAACCGACTTTACGCTGGCCACCGTCCCCACCGGCATAAAAATAGGCGTTTGAATTTCGCCGTGTGCGGTCGAAATTGTTGCCGCTCTGGCTTTGGAATGAAGGTCTTGTCCTGTGATTTCAAATTTCATCGGTGCAAAGATATTTGAAATCCGCATACTTAAATTCTTAAATTCAGGTTAAAACTTATATTTGAATGAATCTTCTCGGTTCAATTTAATTTATTTTTGCAAAAATTTGATTTGTATGAATCTTGAAAGGTTTGGATGGCTCATAGATGAAATTGTAAAATTTGGTATTCAGGTTTTCGTTGCGCTGTTGATTTTAGCTGCCGGTTTTTGGCTGACATCTAAACTAATCAACCTCATCCGCAACCGGATGATTAAACGGAATCTGGATCCTTCCATCCGCGAATTCACGCTCCCCATCATCAATTTACTTTTAAAGCTGATGGTTATCCTTTCGGCCATCAATGCCGTTGGAATTCAGATTACTTCGTTTGCCGCAATTTTAGCCGGTCTGGCTGCCGGTGTTGGTTTGTCGCTTCAGGGAAGTTTGTCCAATTTTGCCGGTGGTCTTTTGATCATTTTGTTTAAACCTTTTAAAGTCGGGGATTACATCGAAGCTTTGGGACATTCGGGAACGGTGGAGTCGATTAGCATTTTATATACAACCATCGTAAATGACCGACAACAAGTGGTTATTTTGCCCAATTCGAGTGTGTTGAACAATCCTGTGGTCAATTATTCCGTTAAAGACACAAGAAGACTGGATTTGAAAATCAGTTTGTCTTACAATGAGGATATTGAAAAAGCAGAGAACGTAATTCGTGAATTGCTCGAAAGTGACCCTGCTGTTTTAAAGGAGAAAGGGATAATGGTTGAAATAGGTGAATTAACCGATAGCCGTGTCAATTTCGTGGTCAGGGCATTTACAAAAAGACAAGATTATTGGGTCACCAATTATCGGCTGATGAAAGAAATAAAACTACTTTTTGACAAAAATGGGATTTCTATAGCCAATCCTCCTTCAGATATTAACATTAAAAACATAAAAACAGATTAAATGAAGAATTTTTCATTGGGGTTTCTATTCATAATTCTAAGCCAACTGGTAAATGCTCAAGTTTCTGATTGGGTGAAAAGCCATTTTGAATCTGATTTTTATAAAACCCAATTTTCGGGTTTTTATTTATACGACCCGACGACCAAAAAGGTTTTGGAAAATTATAACGGAGAAAAATATTTCACGCCTGCGTCAAACGTTAAAATCCTGTCTCTGTATAGTGCACTGAAAGTTCTTCCCGACTCTATTCCTGCGCTTCGATATCAGCAAATAGACGGAAATTTATACATCGAAGGATTGGGCGACCCCACTTTTTTACATCCGGAATTCAAGTCGGTAACCCGCGCATTGGACTTTTTGAAAAAAGAGCCGGGCAACATTTATCTGCATTGGGGTAAATTTGAAGGAACCCGCATGGGACTCGGTTGGTCCTGGGAAGATTATGAAAAATATTATTCGCCTGAACGAAGTGAGTTCCCGCTATACGGAAATATGGCCACGGTAAAAAAAGGAAAGTCCGGGCCGTCTGCTTTTCCTTTAACCTTAGCCGATTCTGTCGAATATGAAGAGAGTTTGTTCAGCCGTGATTTTTATGACAATAAATTTAAAATCGGTTCCCGAAACGGCGCTTCCACCAAAGTTCCTTTTGTGGTTAAAGACGAATTAATTCGCCAAATGCTTTCTGATGCCGTAGGAAAAGAGGTTTTTCTGACCGATAAAAGTCTGCCTAAATCGGCCAAAACCCTTTTCAGCGTTCCTTCCGATTTGGTTTACAAAAGGATGATGGAAGTGAGCGATAATTTTTTGGCAGAGCAAATTCTCTTGATGGTTTCTGCGCAGGTTTCGGGTTCCATGAGTTCGGAAAAAGCGGTAAATTATATGAAATCGAAATACCTGAAAGGATTTCCACAGGATCCCGTTTGGGTAGATGGTTCGGGGCTTTCAAGGTATAATCTTTTCTCGCCACAGGATATGGTTTTTGTTTTGGACAAATTATATATGGAGTTTCCGGAAGAACGTTTGTTTAAAATCTTTGCCATAGGAGGCAGAACAGGGACGCTAAAAGGAAATTACGGTGGTAAAACGCCGTATGTTTATGCCAAATCCGGGACGCTTTCAAACAATTATTGTCTGAGTGGATATGTCAAAACCAATTCAGGTAAAGTGCTTATTTTCAGCATCATGAACAACCATTACCAAAAAGAAAATTGGCAGGTGCGCCAAGAAACCCAGAAATTATTGGAACACATCAGGGACAATTATTAAATCAATTCAGATGCTTGATTATTTCCAAAACTTTGTCCAAAGTTTCCTGAGGCGTAAGCTTTCCGTTGTCCAATAAAACAGCGTCCTTTGCCTGTTTTAATGGAGAAATCAGCCGTGTAGAGTCTATATGATCCCGCTCCGAAATGTTTTGGAATACCTCTTCATAAGTTGCCGGATTTTCCGTTTTCAATAATTCTTCATATCGCCGTTTGGCGCGTTCTTCAGGCGAAGCATTCAGAAAAATTTTCAAATCGGCATCGGGAAAAACGGTGGTTCCTATGTCACGGCCGTCCATCACGATTCTTTTCTTTTTCCCCATTTTACGTTGTAAATCAACCGCAAAAGCGCGTACTTCCTGAATTTTAGCAATCAAACTGACTTTAGAAGAAACTTCCATGGCCCGTATTTTTTCTTCTACATTTTCGCCATTTAAAAAGATTTCATTTTTTCCGGATTCAGGATTGAATTCGAAGTGAATATCTAGAAATTCCAGTTGTGGAAGAAACTCAGCTTCGTTTACCCGGTCTCCCTCTATCATGCCGTTTTCCAATGCATATAGCGTGATAGCGCGATACATGGCGCCACTGTCTATGTGTATATATCCCAATTTTTTGGCCAATAATTTGGCGAGCGTACTTTTGCCGGTGGACGAAAATCCGTCAATGGCTATGATGAGATCCTGCATGCAACAAATTTAGGGTTTTTCGGGGCGCAAATTTGTATTTTGGCTAAACGAATTTCGGAGATTAATAATAAGGGTTGCTGCGCCAATAGTTGCTTCCCTGGATCAATCGGTCGAGATTGATGATCATTCCGAAATGGTTAGAGTTGGCTCCTTTGTAGTAATTGGCGTGAGCAAATTCAAATCGGAATGAACTGATGCGGATCCCAAATCCATAGGTCAATCCTGCAAAAGTCCGTTTGTCTTCCAGTGCCAGTTCGTTTCCGCGTTTAAAGTTATAACCCAGCCTGATGTTAAATCCTCTGCCCGGAAATAATTCGCCTCCTATGGATACGTGGTCAACTACTTTTCGTCCAAAACCGACTTCCTGCCCGTTTTCATTGTACGGCATGGAAATATCAAATTTTTGCAAATCGTGCAGCGTCATGCTCAATTCCAACGGAACATGTTCCAACCGATGAGAAATCCCGAGATTGATCTGAAGCGGCATTTTTTCTTTGGTTCCGGCATAAGTTTGAAGTTGGGTTCCAACGTTCCGTACCGCCAAAGCCACATTCGTATTATAATCAATATCGTGGAAAACCAAACCAAAATCAGCCGCAATGGCATGAGACGAATAGGTTTCAATCCTCGAATTGATGTATTTCGCATTTACACCCACGGTAAAAAAATCGCTTAGACTTCTGGCATAACCCACTACGATAGCAGCGTCCTTCGCACTGAAATCTCCGGTAGCATTGTCATTTTCATCATATCCACGGAAATCACCATAATCCACGTATTGACCGTGAATGGCAAAAAATTCGTCATCGTCATATTGATAAACCGCTGAAACCGTCCCGAAATTTACATCTGTCAGATAATTGACATAGTTTATTCCCAGCTGGCCATGTGACTGTTCATTCATTAAAGCGGGATTCCAATAGGACATATTGGGGTCTGCATCCCAGGCTGATTGTGCATTTCCGCCCAAGGCCGCTTGTCTTGGTGAAGTCGTGATGTTGACAAACTCATACACACGCGTACCATCTTGGGCGGCAACCCAAATAGTTAGGAATAAAAACAAGAGCGTGAGCTTTTTTGTCATTCGGCAAAAGTAGCAATAATGTAGATAACGGAATTTGATAAAATTTCTTGTGTGCCGAACATCTTTTTAAGATAGGAAAAACAAATCAATTTTCAAATGTTAACGATCATTCTTTTTTCTGAAAATCATAAGGAACTTAGTATAGAAAATTAGAATGAATTATTAATTAAAAATCAAAAAATGAAACAAAGAGTTCCAGTAACGCAAATCATGAGTAAAGAATTGGTGAGTTTAAATCCAACACAGACTTTGTATGATGCAGAAAGATTGTTCAACAAGCACAGCATCCGCCATATTCCGGTGGTAGAAGGCGATAGAATCGTGGGCGTAATCAGCCGTTCGGATTTATTAAGAATCAGTTTTGCAGATTTGACGGAAAATGAAGAAACGGTAGAATCAGTGGTTTACGATATGTACACGATTCCGCAGGTGATGACAAGGGTTCCGGTGACGGTTGAATCCGACACAACGGTAAAAGAAGTCGCCGAAATTCTTTCCAAACAGAGTTTTCACTCGATTCCGGTCGTAGAAAATGGAAAATTGGTAGGAATCGTAACCACAACGGATTTGATTAATTATTTGTTGGATCAGTATTAATTGAATATTGAATTTAGTTAGAGAGAGCCCCGTCGGAATTGATTTTCCGGCGGGTTTTTTTCTTTAGGTTGTGAAGAGCATCAATATTTTTTTAAGCGACACGAATTGGCGTTTACTTGCCCTAGTTTTGATTTAAACATAAAATTCTAACCCATGGAACTCGAAAAATTCATCCAAGAAAAGGCAGAAAAATTCAATAAAAATCAATTTTACAAAAACCTACAACAAACTGATGGTCAATGTGTTTTTGGGGACAATCGCCGCAGCTACCTCAACGAACTGAAATTGTTTAGAGCCTATTTCGGTGAAATTCCGAATTTGATGGAAGAAGAAAATATCCAATGTAAAAAAGCCGTTGAATGGTTTTTAACGCATTACGGAAATGAAATAAAGGAGATGCATTTCAGTAAAGTGGAAATCGAATCCGGTAAAAATAATGTTTCGGAATTTGATGACGTGTTCTTCCTGCTCAACGAAGATTTAATGGTCGATTTTGATACCAACCAATCAAAAGTTCGGCTGTTATTTCGGAAAACCCATTTCGAATTCGTTGAAAAAATCAGAAAATCCTTATGTAGATTTCGAGGCAGAAAAAGACAGAAACCGGAAATTCATCTGATCACAAAAGAACCTTACGGGGTTGATTTACAAGAATTTGAAATCCAAAAACCCCAATTGGCAATTCAATACAATTACAATGACGATTTCCTTGAAATCCATCAAACCATCTTAAAAAGATTGCAAACCAAAAAAGACAAAGGTTTGGTTTTGCTTCACGGAAAACCCGGAACGGGCAAAACCTCTTATATCCGGTACTTGATTACTTCATTAAAGAAAAAAGTAATTTTTCTTCCGCTCAATATGGCGGCAGAAATCACCAATCCGGGGCTGATGAAATTGCTCATCGACAATCCCGATTCCATTTTTGTCATTGAAGACGCCGAAAACATCATCATGGATCGTGAAGAAAACGGAAATTCGCCCGTTTCCACTTTGCTCAATCTCTCTGATGGTTTGCTTTCCGACTGCCTTAATATTCAGATTATTTGTTCATTCAACACCGATTTGTCAAAGGTTGATTCTGCACTTTTACGAAAAGGAAGATTGATTGCACAGTATGAATTCAAAGAATTGGAAACCGAAAAAGCGCAGCAATTATCCGATAAATTAGGATTTCAAACTACGATTGTAAAACCTATGAATCTAACCGATATTTACAATCAAGAAGAAATGCCTTTTGAAAAAAAGAAAAACAGGATTCCGATTGGGTTTGGGAGTAACTAAAATCCCTTTGCGAACTTTGTGTGAAATACTTAGTGAACCTTGTGGTTGATTAATGGTATTCAGGATAATGAACCACAAAGAACACCAAGACCCCACAAAGAACGCTAAGAAGTAACTACAATTCCGTAAATTTGAACCCTATGCAAAACACATTCACCGCCATAGATTTTGAAACCGCACAAGGCTACCGCTGGAGTATCTGTCAGGTAGGTTTGGTGCGGGTAGAGAATGGAATTATTACCGATAAAAAATCCATTTTGGTACAGCCGCCCGATAATTATTATTGGTACAAAAACATCGAAATTCACGGCATCACATCGCAACAAACGATTAATTCTCCCAATTTTGGGGAAGTTTGGGATGAGATAAAACCTTTCATCCAACACGAAAATGTAGTGGCGCATAATGCATTCGGATTTGATTTCCCTTGTCTGAAACAAACTCTGGAGTTTTATGGATTGTCGATGCCGGAATTCAACGGTCATTGTACCTATAAGATTTTCCGTCAGCGATTGAGTTTACTTTGCCAACGCTATCAGATTCCGCTAAATCACCATGATGCGCTCAGTGATGCTTTGGCTTGTGCGGAATTGTTTAAAATTTATTTGGGAAATTCTAATAAGCCCTAACAGGGTTCGAAACCTGTTAGGGCTGAACCTTACAAATTAATTTTTCAGGACGACATGGATTGGCTTTGTCAGATTTTAGATTTGTGAAAAATAAATCGAATGAATTACCGTCTGTTAATAAAACTTCTGGATAAAGAAATCGAGCTAAAGACAACACAAAGAGATAAATGGATTGCCGCATCTGAAAAAAACTATGCAGAAGCTGCTAGACTCAGAGAAATTGAAATAAAATTAACCAAAGACTTTCAAAAATTAGAATCTAAGTGCAACTTAAAAAAGTAAAATATGGAACAAAATCAACCTCCCCAAAGTCATATCTTCATCACTCAAAAAACGCAATCAAACGGAATGGGGATTGCCGGATTTGTTTTAACGGTTCTCGCATTAATTCTTTGCTGGATTCCAGTTCTAGCACAGATTATGTGGGTCTTAGGGTTTCTTTTTTCTTTTGCAGGACTCTTTAAAAAACCAAGGGGATTGGCAATCTCAGGTTTCATTATTTCACTCATTGGATTATTGGTTTTTATTGTTCTCACATTTGCCTTTACGGGGATTTTGTTTTGGGAATAAGTATTTTAGATTTATAAACGATTTACAAAACTTAAAAGATTATGAATAAAGAAGAATTACAAAAGAAAATTGATGAGATTGATTCTGAAATTTCAAAAATCAATTATGATTGCAGAAAAGCCATTCACGATGGAATAGTTGACATAGATGAGTATCTGTCAAGTGAAACAAAAATAATGTGGATTCTGAAGGAAGTTCACAGCGTAGGAGACAATGGAGAATGGGATTTAAGAGCAGAATTGCGAAATTTAAAAAATGAGACAGGAACAGCGATTAGGGATCGTTGGGCTGGAACATTCAATCCTATTGTTTATATAACCTATGGAATTCTCAATGAAAAATTGTGGGATGAAATACCTAATACATGGGATGACCCAAAAATAATTGATATTCTAAACAAAATTGCTTATGTCAATGTTAAAAAAGTATCTGGAATGTCTACTGCAAATCATAATGAACTGAAAGAATTTCATAGATCATATGGTCAAATCTTAAGAAAGCAGATTGATGTTTTTCTGCCTGACGTGATAATTTGCGGTAATGTTCTTGAAATAATTGACTATTTTGGAAATGATTATATTGAAATTCGTGATGAAAATATGATTTTTTATCAATCAAAATCTGGGAATCATATTTTAATAGATACTTATCATCCTTATAACAGAAAATTAAAACAACAAGTTTACTGCGACACTATTATCAAACATGTTTTAGATTGGAAAAAAACCCGAAAAAGCTAAACCTCTACCTCGACGACCTCCGCCCAACTCCTGAAGGATTTGAAAGAGTTTATACTTATGAAGAATTTGTAGCATTCATTACAGAGAACGGTTTGCCGGATTTCATTTCTTTTGACCACGATTTGGGTTTGGGGAAAACTGGTTATGACTGCGCCAAATGGTTAGTCGAATATTGTTTAGACCATGAAAATTCGTTGCCGGAATTTGTCGTTCACAGTCAAAATCCGGTTGGCAAAGAAAATATAGAAACGTTGTTAAATAATTTCAATCGTTATTATCTTTGCAGTCAATCAAAACGCCATGAAAACTGATGACAAAAAATTACAAAAGGTTACACTAACCATGCAGGAAATCTGGCAGCAGACCAAACCTGTTGTGTACAGAAACAAGAAAAAGTACAACCGAAAGGATAAGCCCAACAAAAAGGATATTCAATCACAGGAAGATTAATTCCGGAGACAATCCTCCTTAATAGGGGCTAGAGGAGGTTTTTTGCTTTCTCCAACGCCCTATCCAAACCACTCACATCTTTTCCTCCGGCCGTTGCAAAAAACGACTGTCCGCCGCCGCCGCCCTGGATTTCTTTTCCTAATTCACGCACGATTTGTCCGGCATTTAATCCTTTTTCTTCTACCAAATTATCTGAAATAGCAACGGTAATCGAAGGTTTTCCGTCGGCATCCGAAGCCACGACCAGTAAGACATTTTCTATTTCTTTTCTGAGCGGAAATGCTATTTGTTTAATGACATCTGCACTTAAACTGGTTTTAACGGCCAGAAAATTTATTCCGTTTATGTTTTGAAAGGATTTCTTCCAAGTTTCTTTTTCCAAATTGGCTTGTTGCAAAACAAATTTTTCCAATTGGGATTTCAAGTCTTTGTTTTCATCCACCAATTTTTGAACCGCATCAATCGGATCAACCGGATTTTTCAGTTCCGCAATAATTTGATTGTATTTTGAGAACGTATCTTTTAATTCTTCAATGGCAGCTAAACCTGTCGTAGCCTCAATTCTTCGTATTCCCGCGGCACTTGAGCTTTCGCTTTGCAGTTTGAACATAATTACATCGGCCGTGTTCTGAACATGCGTTCCGCCGCATAATTCAATCGAATTCCCAAATCGAATCATCCGCACCACATCGCCGTATTTCTCACCAAACAATGCCATTGCGCCTTCTTCCAATGCTTTTTTGAAAGGAACTGAACGTTTTTCTTCCAATGGAATTCTTTCGGCAATTTTTGTATTGACCTTACGGATTACTTCTTGGAGTTCCGCTTCGCTCAGTTTATTAAAATGGGAAAAGTCAAACCTTAAATAATCAGGTCCAACATAGGAACCTTTCTGCTCGACATGGGGTCCCAGAACATCTCGCAAAGCTTCATGAAGCAAATGCGTAGCGGTGTGGTTTCGCATGATGTGGTTTCTTCGCTCGGCATCTACCACGGCATGGAAAGGCAATTCCGGATATTTAGGAAGTTCTTCCGTAAAATGAATAATTAAATTATTTTCCTTTTTGGTATTGATGATTTCAATTTTTTCGAATTGATTTTCGATGTATCCGGTATCGCCGACTTGTCCGCCGCTTTCTGCATAAAACGGCGTTGCCTGAAATACCAGCTGATACAAAGTCTGGTTTTGTTGCTTGCCCTGAGCTTGTCGAAGGGTCCGATAACGCGTAATTTTCACATCAGACTCCAGATAATCATATCCGATGAACTCTTCCACCGTGTCTTCCAGCAAATTTGTCCAGTCAGAAGCTGTAAAAGAAGTCGCCGATTTGGAGCGTTGTTTTTGTTTTTCCATTTCTGATTCAAATCCCTTTTCGTCGATGGAAAGTTGTTTTTCTTCTGCAATGATTCTCGATAAATCTGCCGGGAATCCGTATGTATCATATAATTCGAATACCACGTCGCCCGGAATTTGTTTCAATTGAGAATTATTTTGAATAAAATTATCCAATCGAATCAACCCTTGGTCAATTGTACGTAAGAAATTGGTTTCCTCCTCACGGATTACATCGGTAATCAATTGCGCTTGCTTTTCCAGTTCAGGGAAAAATTCGCCCATTTGTTCTTTGAAAAGAGGAATTAATTTATAGATAAATGCTTCGTTTAAATCCAGAAAACGATATCCGTAACTAATCGCACGACGCAAAATCCTTCTGATGACATATCCCGCTCCCGAATTGGAAGGCAATTGTCCGTCCGCAATTGCAAACGAAACCGCGCGTAAATGATCCACCACTACGCGAAAAGCCACGTCGGTCGTAAAATCAGAACCATATTTTTTACCTGAAATTTTTTCTAATTCTTGAATCAAAGGCAAGAAAACGTCGGTATCATAATTCGAAGTTTTTCCCTGTAAAACCATCGCCAGTCGCTCGAAACCCATTCCCGTATCGATGCTTTTGGCCGGAAGCTCTTCCAGGGAACCGTCTGCTTTGCGCAAATATTGCATAAAAACCAGATTCCAGACTTCGATTACCTGTGGATGATCCTGATTGACCAAATCTCTTCCGGGTGTTAGATTTTTTTCCTCAACCGAACGTATGTCCACATGAATTTCCGAGCAAGGTCCGCAGGGACCCGTTTCGCCCATTTCCCAGAAATTATCTTTTTTATTTCCGAAAAGAATTCTTTCCTCCGCAATATGCTTTTTCCAAAGTTCAAGTGCTTCATCGTCCTGAGCCGTTCCGTCTTTTTTATCGCCTTCAAAAACGGTAACATAAAGATTTTCCTTTGGGATTTTATACACTTCTGTCAATAATTCCCATGCCCAATCAATGGCTTCTTTTTTGAAATAATCTCCAAATGACCAGTTTCCCAGCATTTCAAACATGGTGTGGTGATAGGTGTCTTTCCCTACATCATCCAGATCGTTGTGCTTTCCGGAAACGCGCAAACATTTTTGGGTATCGGCAATTCTTAAAGATGTTGGTTTTTTGTAGCCCAAAAAGAAATCTTTGAACTGTGCCATCCCCGAATTGTTGAACATCAAAGTCGGATCGTCTTTCAAAACAATAGGTGCAGAAGGAACAATCAAATGTTGTTTGGACTCGAAAAAATCTAAAAACTGTTTGCGTATCTCTTTGGACGTCATTTTCTAAAAATTGAATTGCAAAATTCGTGAATTCAATTGAGTTATTGAAAAGAAAATGAAATTTCTGTTTAGCTAATCTTTATAAATAATTTAGGCATGATTTAAATCCGGCTTAATTCCTATCTTTGTGTTATGATTTCATTAGTTGAACAAAAACTGATTCCCTTACGTGATTTGTGCAAAACATATTACGTGGAAAATCTTTTTTTGTTTGGTTCTGCAGTAAAAGATAAATTCAACAAAGACAGTGATTTGGATTTTTTGGTAAATTTTTCTTCTGAACTGGAATTGCTGAATTACGCCGATAATTACTTTGATTTTTTGACTGAATTGCAACAACTCTTCGGTCGTGAAGTAGATTTGGTAACGGAAAATTCCTTGAAAAATCCGATATTAATTCAGGAAATCAACAAAACCAAAGTTCCGGTTTATGAAACCTGAAGTGTTGAAATATATTCTTGATATCGAAAGTGTTATATCTGAAATTGAAAATATTATCGATTTTGTCAATCACGACTTCAAACAATTTAGTCAAAATCCCATTGCCATAAGAGCCGTTGAACGCAATTTGGAAATTGTAGGTGAAGCCGTAAAAAAACTCAAAGAACAAGGAGTTCAACTGGAAAATGATTCAAAAATCATTGGTCTTCGTAACATAATTGCCCACGCATATGATTCTGTGGACAATTCACTTTTGTGGAATATTATGACCCGACATATTCCAAATTTAAAGATGGAATTACAAAGTTTTAGAAATTAAATCCGCATTCCTCTGGCATTCATTTCATTAAGTAATTTTTACCATTTCCTTAACAACAATCTGTGGTTTTTTCCCGTTATTTTGTCGGACACAAGAGGAACAAAACACACAAAAAAGGAATGGGAATAAAAAAATACAAGTACAACGCACAAACCACGTCTTTTAAACCTATTAAAAATCAACGATTTAGAACGTTTCGAAACATAGCTGCTTTTTTAATTGTGACGGCATTTTTCGGAATTATTTCAGGCTTTATTTTCAGTAAAAAAGTCAATTCTCCTGAAGAGAATTCGCTGGCCGCTGAATTAAAAGAAATGAAAATTCAATACGAATTGTTAAATAAAAAAGTAAAACAATCGCAGGAAGTTTTGAGTCAAATTGAGAATCGGGACAACAATATTTACCGTAGTTATTTTGAGTTGGATCCTATTTCAGATGATGTTCGTAAAGCCGGATTTGGGGGTGTCAATCGGTATTCAAAATTCACAGACTGGAAATATGGCGATATGGTATCGGATGTGGCAAAAAACATTGACATACTAAATAAGCAGATGGTTATTCAGTCCAAATCTCTGGACGAAATCGTCATCAGCGCCAAAGAAAAAGATAAAATGCTGACGCATCTGCCGGCTATCCAACCGGTGGCCAATAAGGATTTGACTCGTCTTGCGTCCGGTTTCGGGATGCGCATGCATCCCATATTGAAAATCGGTAAAATGCATGCCGGAACAGATTTCGCTGCCCACACGGGAACGCCTATTTATGCGACCGGAAACGGGAAAGTGAAGTTGGCAGGAAGAGAAGGCGGCTATGGGAATGTCGTGATCATCAATCACGGTTATGGTTATGAAACCTTGTACGCCCATATGAGCAAAATAAAAACCAGAACGGGACAAAATGTAAAACGCGGAGATATCATCGGATATGTAGGAAGCACAGGGCTTTCAACCGGTCCTCATTTGCATTATGAAATCCATAAAGACGGAACACCCATCGATCCGGTTTCTTATTTTTATCAGGATGTAAGTCCCGATGAATTTAAGATTTTGCTTGACAAATCTCAGCAAATGTCTGTATCTTTGGACTAAATGCACATCGAATTACCAGATAAATTGTATTACGGCATTGGTGAAGTTTCCAAAGCATTTGGGGTAAACGCTTCATTGATTCGCTTTTGGGAAAAGGAATTTGACGTGATTGCTCCCAAAAAAAACAAAAAAGGTAACCGTTATTTCACCCAACAAGACATCAAAAACCTCAAACTGATTTACCATTTGGTAAAAGAGCGTGGTTATACTTTAGAGGGAGCAAAGACCGCTTTGGAGGAAAAACAAACCATCAAAGAAGATGTGGAATTAATTGCCCGAATGGAACTAATCCGATCAGAATTGGTTCGGCTAAAAGAAAGTTTTGATTTGGATTCCAATTGATTTCCAAAGGCAAACTAATCCTATCCCCTGTTTTTCATTTGTATTTTATAGATTAAATTTCTCGCGGTATTTCGGGGTAAAAATCGCGGTAAAATCGACAGAATTCTACAACTGAATGAAGGCAAACAAACTACTTTTCCATTTCTCATCGCTCTTATTGCGTATTCGGCGACATCACGCGGTTCGCTGTTCATGGAATTGATTTTGGCTTCTTTTTCTGCCCCTACGTTTTTTCTGAAATTCGTATTGACAACACCCGGACAAAGCACGCTGATTCTTACATTTGAATCTTTGTTTTCACGAGCGATGGCTTCTGTAAAAGAAGTGAGAAATGCTTTGGTCGAATAATAAACAGACATCATCGGGCCCGGTTGAAAACCCGCAAGCGAAGAAATATTTAAAATTTCTCCTTCATTGCGTTCCAACATTTCCTTTAAAAATAATTTAGTCAAAGCCATCGGTGTCGTCACATGCAAACCCGCCATGGTTAACTCCGAATTTAAATTGGTTTCCGCAAAATTGCCAAACACCCCAAAACCCGCATTGTTAACCAATCCGAAAACGGTTAAATCGTTTTCTTTTGTAAAATCATACACTTCCTGAGCAAATGAAACCTGTGAAACATCTCTCGCCAAAGTTTTCACCTCAACGAAAAATTGGGATTGGATTTCTTCTGCCGTGGACGCAAGCATCGGCGCATCTATATCCGCTAAAATCAGGGAATATCCTTCTTCTGCATACATTTTTGCAAACTCTTTTCCCAAACCGGAAGCTCCGCCCGTTATGATGATGTATTTATTTTTTTTGATAAGGCTAAATTTTGGCGGTAAATATAAATATTTTCTAAAAACACTAGCTTCCATAACTTTATAGTAAAAACCGCTGATTTTAGGATATTGTTTAAAACTTCTGGCTTGACGGTTGCATTAAATTTTCTAACTTTAACCTTTCATTTTGACCTTTTTTAGCTGCGCATGTTCCTTATTTACGACACCGAAACCACCGGACTTCCCAAAGACCCTAATGCCCCTGTTACTAATACTGACAACTGGCCTCGAATGGTTCAGATTGCCTGGCAATTGCATGATAAAACCGGGAAATTAATCGAAAATAAAAATTTCATCGTCAAACCGGATGGATATGATATTCCGTTCAATGCAGTTCAAATTCACGGCATCACAACCGAAAAAGCCATGGAAGAAGGCGTTGATTTGGGAGAGGTTTTGGAAGAATTTCGCAAAGCGCTAAAACAAACCGAAATTCTCGGCGGACATAATTTGGGTTTTGACCAGGGAATTGTGGGTGCTGAATTTGTACGGTGCGGTTTGGACTATAAAGAAATCGAGTTGCCGATTGTAGATACGATGGAACTTTCCACCGAATTCTGTCAGCTTCCGGGCGGTAGATTTGGAAAATTCAAATCACCCAAACTCGAAGAACTGCACGAAATTCTTTTCAAGGAGAAATTTGATGAAGCGCACAATGCCTCTGCCGACGTAAATGCTACCGCTCGTTCTTTTATGGAATTGCTCCGAATCGGTGTTTTTACAAAAGATCAGGTCCATTTATCTGAAGAAGAATATGAAACCTTTAAAAAAATCAATTCCGATCCTTTCAAACCGTTTGATATCGAAGTTGAATCGCAGGTAAAAGGATACAAAGAAAGTTCAGATGCCGGAAAAATTAAGCTCAATGAGAAAGCAAAATCCACAACTGATTCTCCCTATTTTCATTTTCATAACCATACTTCTTTTTCGATTTTGACCGCAACAACTTCGGTTGAAGCTCTGATTCAGAAAGCGATTGATGAAAATATGCCGGCTGTCGGAATGACCGATTTGGGAAATTTGATGGGTGCCTTTAAATTCGTAAGTGCGGCCAAAAGAATAAATGCCGGTCGTGAAAACCCGATTATTCCCATTCTTGGCTGTGAGGTATATGTTTCGGAAAATTATACCCAAAATAAATTTACAAAAGACAATCCGGACAGGCGTTTTACACAGTTGCTGATCGCAAAAAACAAAAACGGATTTAAAAACCTCTCCAAAATTTCTTCTACCGGATTCGTTGATGGTTATTATGCGGGATTTCCCCGCGTTGGAAAAAATGTGATTGAAGAATTTAAAGAGAATCTGATGGCAACCACCGGAAGTTTAACCGGTGAGGTTCCCAATTTGATTTTGAATGTAGGAGAAGCCCAGGCCGAAGAAGCTTTTGTGTATTGGCACAATTTATTTGGTGAAGATTTTTATGTCGAATTAATTCGCCATGGTCTGCCTGAAGAAGAACATGTAAATCAGGTTTTATTAAAATTCGCAGAAAAATATAATGTCAAAGTTCTAGCCCAAAACAATACGTTTTATATCGCACAAGCCGACGCAGAAGCCCATGATATTTTGCTTTGTGTGCGTGATGGTGAAAAGAAAAATACCCCGATCGGACGCGGGCGCGGAACCCGATTTGGTTTTCCAAATGATGAATTCTATTTCAAATCTCAGGATCAAATGCGCTCGCTGTTTCACGACATTCCGGAATCCATTGATCATTTATCGGAATTTCTAAAAAAAATAGAGCCTTTTGATCTGGCAAGTGATGTGCTCTTGCCCAAATTTGCCATTCCGGAAGAATTTAAAAATGAAGAGGATGATAAAGATGGAGGAACCCGTGGAGAAATGGCTTATTTAAAACATATTACGTTTGAAGGCGCTAAAAAACGTTATCCGGAAATCGCTGATGACACGAGTGATAGCGAACTGGCGAAGCAAATCAAAGAACGTTTGGATTTTGAATTGGACACCATTGAACGAACCGGTTATCCCGGCTACTTTTTAATTGTACAGGATTTTACTTCCCAAGCGAGAAAAATGGGGGTTTCGGTTGGTCCCGGAAGGGGCTCGGCTGCAGGCTCAGCTGTGGCTTATTGCACGGGAATCACCAATGTGGATCCTATACGTTACAATCTCCTTTTTGAGCGTTTTTTAAATCCGGACAGGGTTTCCTTGCCGGATATTGATATTGATTTTGATGATCGTGGTCGGGATAAAATCATCCAGTGGGTGGTGAACAAATATGGTAAAAGCCAGGTCGCTCAAATCATCACCTATGGTACGATGGCGGGAAAATCAGCGATTCGTGACACCGGCCGGGTTTTGGATTTACCCCTATCCGACACCGACAGGATTGCCAAAAAAACCCATCTTAAATTGAACAAATTGTTCAATATGGATGAAAAAGCATTGAAATCGTTATTTGGCGGCGACGAATTCAACGATTCCATGGATTTGAAAAAAATGGTGAAACAAGACACGCTGGAAGGAAAAACTTTGCAGCAAGCCGCCGTCATCGAAGGTTCGCTTCGCAACACCGGAATCCATGCCTGTGGGGTCATCATTACACCCAAAGACATTCGGGAGCTTGTTCCTGTAGCCATAGCCAAAGACGCTGAATTATTGGTTACCCAATTTGATAATTCGGTGGTGGAATCTGCCGGATTGCTGAAAATGGACTTTTTGGGACTGCGAACTTTAACAATCATCAACGATGCCATTGATTTAATTGAACAAAATCATGGATTGAAAATCGACCCGGACGAAATTCCTCTGGATGACAAAAAAACCTACGAACTCTTTCAAAGAGCGGAAACCACCGCTATTTTTCAATACGAATCCATCGGTATGCAGAAAAATTTAAAAGCGCTGAAGCCTGATAAATTTGATGATTTGATCGCGATGAATGCACTTTACCGACCGGGTCCTTTACAATATATCCCCAATTTCATCAACCGAAAAAACGGAAACGAAAAAATCGAATACGATTTGCCGGAGATGGAGGAACATCTGGCCGAAACCTATGGAATCACGGTCTATCAGGAGCAAGTGATGTTGCTTTCGCAGAAGTTGGCCAATTTTACAAAAGGTGAAGCTGACGTATTGAGAAAGGCTATGGGGAAAAAACAGCGGGAAGTTTTGGACAAAATGAAGCCAAAATTTCTGGAAGGAGGTGAAGCCAACAACCACCCGAAAAAAGTCTTGGAAAAAATTTGGAACGACTGGGAGGCCTTTGCTGAATATGCGTTTAATAAATCGCACTCTACTTGTTATGCTTTGATCGGCTACCAAACCGGTTATCTGAAAGCCCATTATCCGGCAGAGTTTATGGCCGCGGTTTTAAGTAATAACATGAGCAACATAAAGTCCGTTACCTTTTTTATGGAGGAATGCAAATCCATCGGAATCCCTGTGCTGGGGCCGGATATAAACGAAAGTTCGTTTGCTTTTTCGGTAAACAAAAAGGGTGCGATTCGGTTCGGGATGGGAGCGGTAAAAGGCGTGGGGAGTTCTGCGGTAGAGTCTATTTTAAGTGAGCGCGGAGAAAACGGAAAGTTTGAAACGATTTTTGACTTTGTACAACGGGTGGATTTGCGGCAAGCCAATAAAAAGACAATTGAAAATTTGGCTTTGGCGGGGGCTTTTGACAATTTTGAAATACACAGGGCCCAATTCTTTTTTGAAGAAGACGGTTCGAGTAATTTGGAGAAATTAATCCGTTACGGTTCTTCTTTTCAGGATTCAAAAAACAGCGCTCAGGCTTCTCTGTTTGGTGAATTCGCAGAGGAAATTGAAATTATCAAACCTCATTTACCCAATTGTCAACCCTGGAATTCGATTCAGAAATTGAACCGCGAAAAGGAAGTGGTGGGTATTTATATTTCTTCGCATCCGCTCGATGATTATCTGGACGAATTGAATTTCTATCAAAAAACCTCTCTTAAACAATTAAAAGAGAACCAGGAAAAATTAATCAGCCGCGAATTATCTGTCGCCGGGATCATCACAGACGCCCAACACAAAACTTCCAATAAGGACGGAAGGGAATTTGGGGTCTTTACACTGGAGGATTTTGATGATAGTTATGAATTCATGTTGTTTGGAGAAGATTATTTAAAACATAAACACTTTTTACAAACCAATATGATGGTAGGAGCAAAGATTTCGGTTACAGAGCGGATTTTCAAAGATAAAGAAGGAAAAGTAACCGGAAAAAAGGTATATGTGAACATAAATAAAATGCAGTTGCTCAGTGAAATCCTGGAAGGAATTGCAAAAAAAATCACCATAACGGTAAATGTCGCCGACCTGACTAAGGAAATGTATGAAGAACTGGTGAAAATTTTTGAGAAACACAAAGGTGAAAAGTCGGTTCTATTTGTGATGAATGATCTGGAAAACAATGTCCAATTAAAACTTCCTGCAACCAAAACAAAAGTAGAGATCAGCAAAGAGCTGCTAAATGAATTAAGACAGTTCCCTTCTTTATTTTTTCAGCTGAACTGATCTTTTGTTTTGAAACTTCTCTGTGTAATGGACAGAGTTTTAATCATCTGTTGATGATCGCTGATAAATACTGACTGGGAAAGCGGTGGTTTGAACTTCGGACTTCCGATTTCAGATTTTGTACTCTCTGATTTTATCGTTGTATTGATAATTCCTATGAAATTAACAATTCTATTCTCTATATTTATGTTACTTTTGAATGTTTAATCCAAATAAATAACTGAAAATGGCACTTGAAGTAACAGATACATCGTTTGCAAAAGACGTATTAGAATCCGGGAAACCGGCGATGGTTGACTTTTGGGCAACTTGGTGCGGACCCTGTCGAATGGTCGCTCCAACCGTGGAAGAGCTGGCAAAAGAATTTGACGGTCAGGCTGTGGTGGCAAAAGTCGATGTGGACAATAACCAACAAATAGCTGCTGAATATGGCATCCGTAACATCCCTACTATTTTGTTCTTTAAAGATGGAATAGTGGTAGATAAGGTTGTGGGCGTGGTTCCAAAAGCTCAGTTAGAACAAAAACTAAAAGCGATTATGAATTAATTTGATTTATATTCCAATTAAAACCCGAAAGAGTCTTTCGGGTTTTTTTATACATAAAAAGGGCGCCCAAAGGACGCCCCACAACTAACCTCTCAATAACTAACTATTTACTTCTTCACAATTTTAAAGGTTTCAACCTGTCCACCTTCTAAGGTAAGTTTGAATACATAAACTCCTGAAGGCAAAGCAGAAACATTGATTTTGTTGTTTGAAACTTGAGCGTTTGCCAAAACTTTTTGACCCGCCAAATTAAACACAGCTACGTTTTCTATTGTTTT
The DNA here is from genome assembly GCA_040392505.1 of Moheibacter lacus. Lineage (GTDB taxonomy): Bacteria > Bacteroidota > Bacteroidia > Flavobacteriales > Weeksellaceae > Moheibacter > Moheibacter lacus_A. The sequence continues at coordinate 26,225 of JBEBVY010000015.1, forward strand.
GTTTGATGTAATATTCAATACATCTTTTACAGGGTTTGGATAGTAGGCGAAATCAAATGAATTCATATCTGAAATACCCAATTGACCTACATTTATGGTATAGTCTTCCGTTTCTCCATAAACCGTGTCTTCATCACAAGCCATTACTGTCAAATCATTTAAATCCGGATTTACCGCACCAACTCTAACTCGCATTCTATATTCACCCTCTTCGGTTCCTTCAGGAATCGTGATGTCTGCCGTATTGGTGGTTCCAGGATCTGATCCTATGAAGTAATATTCAGATGGTTCAAAAACAAAGTTGTTATCGAAATCAATCCATACCATAACGGATTCATAAGTCCATCCTGATCCCACTGTTACTGACATCGAATAAACTCCTCCTGCCTCAACATTGGCAATTTGGTCCGTATAATCACCGTATCCGTTTGGACTACAATCTGTTTCATTGTTTATTTCTTGGAAAGTTACATTTGTAATCAAATCTCCATCTGTACAATCCAATACCGGCTCACAGTAATCTGTAATTTCTTCACAAGTAACGCTCATGGTAAATGCACCTTCATTTGCGCTGAATCCTTCAACCATGATTATATAAGTTGATGAGCCGTCAGACATAAAGCTAACTTCTGACTGTAAACCACAAGAGTCATCGTTATAAGCAATTTCATTTGTCAAAGAGCAGTCAGAGAAAATACGTAAAGCTGTATCATATGAAGATCCGCACAATGAAACTGTTATGTTTTCAGAAACGCCGCTTCCGGTATAGGAATAGAACAAATCTCCCGAAGTATTTCCGCCGGAATTATTGGCTCCGGTCGTGTCTCCCGTTACGGTTTCACCACAGCTAACCGCAATAGCATTTTCACAATCATCGTTATCGGTTTCTTCACTTGGAAGTTGAATTAAAAAAGTCACCACAGTATTGTCGGCATTCAAACCTGTTCCCACAATTGTTTTTCCATCTGAAGAAATGGCCAAAGGAAGCGCAAAAGTGATTCCCAAATCATCCATTCCCAATGAAGTAACGTATTCGTTCAATTCTACTCTTCCCGTGTCTTCTGTCCAAATGAATCCTTCTCCGAAGAAAGGTCCACCAGGCCATGGTCTGTAATAACCTATCACTACGCTTCCATCACCGGAAATCGCAGTAGAAGAACCTCTGAAGAACATTCCGGCGTTCGGGTGAGTAATATATGTTACACCGGTAGCGTCGCTCCAAATCCAAGCTTGCATTCCGCCTCCAACGGCCCAAAGACCGTCACCGGAAATCGATCCGACTTCCCCTAGTTCGATTCCGTCGCCATCAAACAAAAGCGTTTGAACTCCGTCTTCCCAGATTGCTCCTTGACGGAACCCGGATGTTGCATCTTGCCATCCTGCGATAACAGATCCGTCAAAACTGGCGTCATTTGCACGGGTACTTCTGTCTGTAACCGTACTACCCAAATCCTCGGTTCCTCCCGTTTCTGTCCATTTGATTGCGTGAGCAGTGCCTCCATTTACCCATCCAAGTCCTACTACTGTAGAGCCGTCTCCGGAGATTGACCATGCAGATGCAACGGATCCGTCAGACTGCCCACCGATTCCGTCCAGAAAAGTCCAGGTTCCGTTTGCTACATCATATAGACCCATTACATTTAAATTGGTATTCGTATTGGTTACTGTACCGCTGACTTTGGTTCCGTCCGCTGATATACCAGGGTTTCCCGCATTATCGTAACCATTGGTTATGGTACTTAAAGTAGTCAAACCATTTGCCTCGGTCCACATAAAGTTTCCTGCTGAATTAGAAAGGACGACCACTCCGTTGTCTGAAACTCCTCCCGGATATAATATATCACCGGAAGTCATTTGGTAAACTTGCCCAAATGCCAAACCACCCAAAAGCGTCGTTAACATAAAAGCTGTTTTCATTTTTAATTGATAAAAATCTCTCATCGTTGTTAATTATTAATTCTTTGTTGTTAATTATTTAATTCTTTCACAAAAATATCTTTTATACATTAAAAAAAAGAACTTTTTTTCTGATTTAGCTTTCGAATTTCACGAATTCCAAAACTATAAAAGCCAGGGAAACATATTGATTAATAGAAGCTTAAATTCTAATTGTTATGAGAAAAAGGGGTTGTCTAATTCAGAACTTAATTTGGGATATTAATTCTTTAAACGACTTCCGAAACGAGATTTCTCCCCAGACAATGGAAATAAAAATCCCAAAAAAGAAAAGCAGACAGGCAGAAATCATCAACCCGAATTTCCATTTGATCTGTGCTTCTTTTTTATTGGTTTCGACGGAATAATTTTGGAGAAGATTATTGATGGTTTTACGTTCGTTCAGCTGGGTCTGCCTTTCATTTTTTAAGTATTCTTCCTCATAGACATGAAAGTTGCCCCAATCTTTTAAAGCGAGATAATTTTCTGACAAGCCTTTGTAAATTCCCTGATTCAAAACAAGATCACCCACATCTTTTGCCAAAGCATGGGCATTTTGAAGTTCTGTCAAAGCTTCCTGATAGCGGCCTTCCAGTGTGTAAACTTCTGCCAAACCCTTTTGAGAAAAGGCCTGTAAACTTTTGGCTTTGGCTTTTTCAGCCAGCATTTTGGAGTCCCTAAAACTATTTTTGGCTGAATCCAGCTGGTTTAGCATGATAAAACAATTTCCTTTATTGTAACTCGTCACGCTGCGATTGATCCAGGTTCGGACTGCCTGCGGTTCCTTCAGATAGGAGTTATAAGCCTTATTGAGATAATCGATCGCAATTTCACAACTCAATTGTTCCCGGTAAATAAAACCTCTTATCGCATAATTATTCCCCATGATGAACCGTATTGAATCCTTATACTTGTAATTTTTGGCAATTAAATCCGCCTCATCCAAAACTTCAATTGCTTTTTCATTAACGCCCAACTGATGGTATTGTGAAGCTATTTTATTGAGAATTTCCAGTTTAAGTTTTGGCTTGTCCAGCTTTTTGTTGATTTCCTTGGTCTGAAGTGCAAACTCGAGTGATTTTTCATAATCTCTTTTGGAGGCATAAGCATTGGAAAGCAGTAACAGAGCTTTGATCTGTTTTTCAGGATTGGATTTATTGTTGTTAAAAATCTGTTTTCCTATCTCAATTGCCCGGTCGGGATTATCATAAACACTGATGATCGCCACATCGTATAAACTATCTTCATCTTCCTGACCATAAGCGTTTTGTAAAATAAAAAACGTTAAAAACACGCACCATCCCAACTTATATTTCATTCCGCTTTTCATTTCAGACAAGTTCTAATTTTTCTCTTTTGATTTCATCTCTCACAAATTCCACAAACATGATAGGCGAAACACCCACAATGGATTTGAAAACGGTTGTAAAGGTGCTGTGGGAAGAAAATCCGCATTCTTCTGCTAGATAACTTACTTTAAAATTCAAATAATTGGGGTCTGATTTGATTTTTTCAGTTATATAATTGATTCTTAATTCATTTATATAAGAATTGAAATTTTTATGCTTTTGCCTATTGATCACATCCGACAGGTATTTGGTGTTGGTATTTAACTGAGCCGCCAGCATCCCAAGTGACATGTCTTTATGGGTGAACTTTTTGCTCGCTTCAAATTTTTCCAAGCCCATCAAAATCTGATTTTCGCTCTCCTTCAGCAGAACAGGCGTTTTATGCACTTCCTGTTTTTCTTCTTTTATTTCCTCTGCTACTTCTTCTTCCGCCTGATTCTGACGATTAAAATAGTCGAGCAGGTTTTGATACATTTTCAATTTGTTTCGGTTTCTGAAATAAAAAACCAATTTGATTATCAATGATAAAAACAACAGCGACAAAACACCATAAAAAACATTCCGGTAGCGGTTTGTCATTTGTTCGTATCCTCTGTCCAAGTCTGAGCTGATGAATGTATGTGCCGAATTGGAAGCCTCATTTTCCTGTGCGGAAACTTCCGAACTTAACTTCTGGGCCATTTGGGTGTTTTCCTGAAATTTTGCCACGCTGTCCATGGCCAAATAGCTGTTGGCCAATTTCTGACTGACTTCCCGTAAAATAGTCGGGTTATTGATTTTCTGTGCTACTTTCAATGCTCCTTCATAATTGAACACCGAAGAATCCAGTTTTTTTTCTTTAAAAAAATATTCCCCTTTCAATTTTAAAAACAAGGCAGTCGTCCAACCGGGTTCTTTGGATTGAAACAATTCTTGGGCTTTTTTTGTATAATAAAAAACTGAATCTATCTCGTTTTCAGCCAGTTTATCATTGGCCTTCCTTAGAAGATCTTCTGCCTGAAAAGCAGGTTCTATAAAGTTTGGATTTTTAATTTGTAAATTTTCCGGTACGCTCAGATGCAAAAGCTTCAGCGTACGGCCAATCAGTTCGACACTTTTATTTTCAATTTCCGGAAAACCATGGTTTTTTGCATTGTTTTTGGCCAGAAAACCTCGCTCCAATGCCTGACTGTATTTACCCATCACATAAAAAGAAATGGCTTGGACATACAGCGATCTTGCTATATCATTTTCGTTTTTACTGATTTTTACTATATGTTCCGAAATCCGGTTGGCCTCTGTGGGATTGAAATGCACCATTTGTTCGGCCTGTTTCAATAGTTTTTCCGATTCGGTTGTTTGAGCAATGCTCAAAATACCAGAAAGCAGAAGTATAACAACAAAAGCGTCTTTGATTTTCATTTGATTTTGATAGTCAGAACAAAGATAGGATTTTCATCGGGTTTTTACTCATTAATCTATATTTCTACCGATTAAATGTTTTATTGATTTATTTTACAAAATGCTCATTATTAATTATTTATAATCAAATTCTTTGCGTTCTGATGTTTATCAACAATCTTTTAATTCTTGTTTTTTGAAATTCTAAAACTCAACCATTTAAATCAAAACAATTTGATTTTTGATTGGGTTTTATCCTTAATTTCGCATTGAATTATTCCTTAACAAACTTTAACATAATTCTATCAATAAATTAGCGCAAAGAAATGGACAAATTGACCAACTTAGCGTGCTTAAATCAAACAAGATGCAAAACGATCTGACCTCAATTGACATCAGACAAGTCAGTGAAGAAATAGAAAGAGAAAGCCAATCTATTTTCAGGCTTTCCAACGAAATCAACAAAAAAGTAATCGGACAGGAAAAAATGGTGGAAAGCTTGCTCATCGGGATGCTTTCCAACGGCCATATTTTATTGGAAGGCGTGCCCGGATTAGCCAAAACTTTGGCGATCAAATCCCTTTCTGAAGCCGTAAACGGTTCATTTTCCCGTATCCAGTTTACGCCGGATTTATTACCGGCCGATGTGGTGGGAACCCTGATTTATAATATTAAGGAAAATGATTTCAAAATAAAAAAAGGACCCATTTTCGCCAATTTTGTGTTGGCCGACGAAATCAATCGTTCTCCGGCAAAAGTGCAGTCTGCCTTGTTGGAAGCCATGCAGGAAAAACAGGTGACCATAGGTGACGATACCCACCAATTGGAAAATCCGTTTTTGGTTTTAGCCACTCAAAATCCGGTCGAACAGGAAGGGACTTATCCGCTTCCGGAAGCACAGGTTGACCGTTTTATGCTGAAAACCGTCATTACCTATCCTAATCGTGAGGCAGAAAAATTGGTGCTCCGAAACAGCATTGACGATAGTTTTCCGAAAATAGAAAAAGTAATTGATCTTGAGGAAATTCTCCGTGCGAGAGAAATTGTGAGAAAGGTCTACATGGATGAAAAAATCGAAAGATACATCCTCGATATTATTTCGGCGACGCGTTTTCCTCAGGAATATCATTTATCCAAACTTTCTCCTTTGATTTCCTTCGGGGCTTCGCCGCGAGGAAGCATCAATCTGGCGTTGGCGGCGCGTGTTTATGCCTTTTTACGAAGAAGAGCTTATGTGATTCCGGAAGATGTCAGAGCGATGAGCAAAGAGGTTTTGCGTCACAGAATCGGATTGAGTTATGAAGCGGAAGCAGAAAATATTTCGGCTGATAAAATCATCGACGAAATCCTGAATGCCGTTCCGATTCCTTAAACAGAATTCGTTTTTCGAACTTCGAATTTCGTAAATCAAATTAAACTTTGAACCTTAAACTTTAAATGCAGTAATTGGACACCAAAGAAATCATCAAAAAAGTCAAACGGATTGAGCTGAAAAGCCGGCGGAAAGCCAATAATCTGTTTTTGGGCGAATACCAGAGTTCTTTCAAAGGACGCGGGATGATTTTTTCTGAAATCCGTCCGTACCAATACGGTGATGATATCCGAAACATCGACTGGAACAAAACGGCTCATTTCAACGAACCTTATGTCAAAGTTTTTGAAGAAGAGCGGGAATTGACCATGATTTTGATGGTGGATGTGAGTGGTTCCGGTGAGTTCGGGACGCGCAAACAATTCAAATCCGACACCATTGCGGAAATTTGTGCCACACTTGCTCTTTCGGCGATTACCTACAACGACAAAGTGGGTTTGATTCTTTTTTCGGAAGAAATCGAATTGTTCATTCCGCCCAAAAAAGGAAAAAAACATGTATTGAGAATCATACGTGAACTGGTCAACTACGAACCCAAAAACAAAAAAAATAATCTCGCAGCTGCGCTTCGTTTTTTGATGGATACTTTTAAACGAAAAGCCAATGTGTTCATTCTTTCCGATTTCATGGATCAGAGCGGCTATCTGAAAAACCTGAAAATCGCAGCCAAAAAACACGATTTGACCGGCATCCGGATTTATGATGAGAAGGAAACCGAAATTCCGGATTTAGGAATGGTGCGATTGGTGGATGCGGAAACCGGCGAACGGAAATTTATCAATACCTCCTCGGCTCAGGTCCGTAAAAATTACAAAGATTTTTATGCCCGGATGGCTTACGAATTTAACCAACAATTCAACAGCGCAGGCGCCGGAAATCTTACCATACGCGCCGATGAAGATTACATCAAACCTTTGTTGAATTATTTTAAAAAACATTCGGTGAAATGATGAAAGTGATGGATGTTAGATGTGGGAGATTGGAAGTCGGAAGATGGATCTTGATGTCTGTTTTCTATTTTCTGTTTTCTATTTTCTTGTCTGCACAAATCGATACGAAAATCGATACGGCTCACATCAAAATCGGTGAGCCGATTCAGTATACGCTTTCGGTTCCCATTCCGGCCGATAAACTTGTTCAATTGCCGGAGCTGAAAGATACATTGAGTTTTTACGTCGAAATTCTGGATCAGAAAATCGATACGGTTTTTGAAGGAGAAAAGGAAAAATTGGTGCAACATCTGACCCTGACCAGTTTTGATCCGGGTGAATTTTTAATCCGCTCGCTACCGGTTGTGGTGGGTGATGATACTTTGCTTTCCCATTCTTTCCAAATCAAGGTGGACGAAGTCAAAATCGATTCGGCCAATTTGGCTGGATTTCCCATCAAACCCATTATGGAAGAGGAATATACCTGGATGGATTATTGGGACAAATACTGGGTATATTTTGCGGTCGGAATTCTGGTTTTTCTGGCATTGCTGATTGTCGCCATTTTGTTTTTACGCGACAAAAAACGAAAAGATATTCTTTCCAAAACGCCCAAAACACCTTACGAAGAAGCAAAAGATGCGTTGAAAAGTTTGGATAAGAAAAATTATCTTTCAAAAGGACAGATCAATCCATATTATTCCGAATTGTCGTATTTGATGAGGAGATATTTGGGGAAGGTTTTTCATTTTTCATCGCTTGAATTATTGTCCGACGATTTGGTGGATCATTTTCAAAAAACAACCCATTTGGACAAAAATCAATTGGAACAATTAAAAGAATTTTTATACGAATCCGATTTGGTGAAATTTGCAAAAGCTATTCCTAATGAGGACAGGCATGCGTTTTATCGAAAATGGGTAGAAGATTTAGTTGAAAAAATCAAACCTTTGGAATTGGAAGATGAAACCGTTCAGGAGTTAAAGCCAAACGAGAAATACAGAAAAATTACGTGATGGGAAATTTCGAATTTCAAAATCCATGGTTGCTTTTGCTGCTTCTTTTGATTCCATTGCTTATTTTGCTTCGAACCAAAAGAAAAAAGCAGGATGATGCTTTGAAAATTTCGTCCTTAAAACCTTTTGATAATTCGGACAGTTTAATTGCCAAATTCAAACCTTTGTTATTTGTATTGCGTCTTTTTGTGATTGCGTTGATGATAATCGCTTTGGCTCGACCGCAAATCGTGGAAATGTCTTCCACCGTAAAGTCCGATAAAGGAATCGACATCTTGATGGTCGTGGATACTTCGCTGAGTATGCTGGCAAAAGACTTAAAACCAGACAGGTTGGAGGCATTGAAAGAAGTGGCGGAAAACTTTTCGATAGACCGTCCGACAGACCGCATCGGTTTGGTTGCTTATTCGGGTGAAGCCATCGCCAAAGTTCCTTTGACCACTGACCATAAAGTTTTGATTCAGGAAATACGGAAACTTCAGACACGAGAATTATCGCAAGGAACGGCAATCGGCGTGGGTTTGGCGACGGCAATTAATCATTTAACGGACAGTAAAGCGGCGAGTAAAGTCATTATCCTGATTACTGACGGCGTGGAATCCATCGATTACCGAAATGATTTGTTATATATTTCGCCACAAGACGCTACGCAAATTGCAGTAAATAAAAACATAAAAGTTTACACAATCGGGGTTGGGACCAACGGGAGAGCTCCTTTTCCTACCCAGCAAGATCCTTTTACGGGCGAATTAATTTTTACCATGGAACCCGTGGAAATTGATGAGCCATTGTTAAAATTTATAGCCGGTCAAACCGGTGGCCAATATTTCCGTGCGACTGACAACGAGTCTTTGGAACAGATTTATCATCAGATTGACCAAATGGAAAAAACCGAAATCAACGAAATCAAATACTACAATTACACCGAACTTTTTGGGAAATTTTTGAGGTGGGCTTTGATTTTATTGTGTGTGGAATTCATCTTACGTAGAACCCTTTTTAAAGAATTGATCTGATGAGCTGGGCAATTCCTGAAAATAGCATTTGGTTTTTATGGGTTCCCATTTTCATTGGAATGGCGATTTACGTTCACAATTGGCGCAAAAAAACAAAAGAAAAATTTGCAGATTCCCATCTCATCCCTCAATTATTTCCGGCAGCTTCCGGCTACCGTTACTTCTTGAAGTTAACACTGGTTTTGATCGGATTGACGCTGGCTGTTTTGGCCTTAATGGATCCTCTTTTTGGGGAGGAAGAGGTCAAAATCAAACGGGAAGGAATTGACATCGTTTATGCCCTGGATTTGTCAAACAGCATGAATGCGGAGGATGTCGCCCCAAGTCGATTGGAACGCGCCAAAAAAATCATTTCGGAATCAGTCAATCGATTGGGAGGAGATCGCGTGGGTTTAATTGTTTTTGCGGCAGATGCTTATTCGATTTCGCCTTTGACAAATGATTACAGCGCAATCCTGTCATACATAGACAGCGCAAGTCCCGAATTGATTTCGCAGCAAGGAACCAATTTTTCTTCGGTTGTCCTGAAAGCCTCCGAAATGTTTGAAAATGCGCCGACCACCGGAAAACTTTTGGTGATTCTTTCAGACGGAGAAGACAACGAAGACAGCGTTTCAAAAGCCACCCAATTAGCCAAAGAAAGCAACATCCATATTGTCACCATGGGAATCGGAACAGCTAAAGGCGGGCCTATTCCGATGAATGTCGGCGGATATGAAGAATTCAAAATGGACCGATACGGCGAAACCGTCATTTCAAAATTGACAGAAGGATCCATGCAATCTCTGGCTAAATCCACATCCGGATTTTACATCCGCGTCAACCAAACCCAAGATGCCCTCGATAAATTACACGTACATTTGGCGACACTTGATAAAGAAGTACAGGATATGGCCATGAGCCAAGACAAAAAACACATTTTTCAATGGTTTCTCGCCCTCGCCTTAATTTTTATTTTTATAGATACTTTAACAACTGAGCATAAACTTTTTAACAACAAAAAACAATAGTTTTGTCCACAGAATGCCTATGATAAAACATATACTGACTTTTTACTTTTTGATGATTCTTATGTGTGCCGTTTCTGCTCAGAAATCGGAGGCAAAAGACTATATCATCAGCGGAAATCAGCGTTATATGGAAGGGGATTTTGCCAAATCGGAAGCTCAGTATAAGATTGCGCTTTCGGAGGATTTTAATTCCATCAAAGCCAATTATAATTTGGGGAATGCGCTTTACAAACAAAAACGCATGGACGAAGCCCGCGTCCATTATGACCGTGTTATCCAAAATTCGCAAGCATCAAAATCCGATAAACACAAAGCTTATCACAACATCGGAAAAAGCTATCTGGACGAAAACGATCCTGAAAAAGCGGTTGCCAATCTGAAAGAGGCCTTAAAATTAAATCCTTATGATGATCAAACCCGTTACAATTATGCTTTAGCAAGAAAACTTCTGGAAAAACAAAAAGAAGAGGAAAAAGAAAAGGAGAAAAACGGAGAAGGTCAGGACGATTCTCAAAAAAATCAAGACGAGAATAAAGAAAATCCTGAAAAACAAGACAAGGGTGATGAAGGAGAAAATGGCGAAGATTCTAAACCTCAAAACCAAAACGGCAATCAGGAAGGAGGTCAGAACGGAGATGAAAAAGGTGACGGAGAAACGCCTCAAAACCAAAAAATCACAAAGGGAGATGACGGAGGAAAAAATTCCTCACAGCCCATGAATACGGAAAGACAGGAGGGTTTACTCGAAGCGCTTCGTCAACAAGAACAAGAAACACTCAAAAAAATAATCAGTCAAAAAGCACAAAAAGTAAGGGTTAATACGGAAAAAGATTGGTGATGTTAAAACGAATTTTTCTTTTGATGATATTGATTGGCTCCGCAAATTTTTTGTGGGGACAGGAGGTTACTTTTAAAAGTCAGGCCAGCAAAAACGAAGTTTCCGTAAACGAGCGCTTTGTTGTACAATTTGTATTGACCTACGGACAAGAAAACCTGTCGGTTGACAAACCGTTGAAAATGCCGGAGTTTGGTGATTTGACCCGTTTAGGAGAATCTCAAATCAACAGCTTTCAGTTCATAAACGGAAATGCTTTTAACCAGTCGGGAATTGAAGTCGTTTTGGTAGCGGACAAAGAAGGTGAATATACCATAGGAAGCGCTACAATCACCATTGACGGAAAGCGTTACAAAACCAATCCCATAAAGATTTCGGTCAAAAAAGGCTTGAAACCCAAAACAGAAGGCGGAAAACGATTACAGGGTGCTTTTATCACGACCGAAGTGTCGGAAGAAAACCCCTTTTTGAATCAGGAGGTGATTTTGACCGTGAAAATGTATTCACGTGATTATTCTATTTTGCATCGGATCCGAAATTATCAAGAACCGGATTTCAATAATTTAATGGCAAAATACGTCAGCGAAACACTAGATGATGACGAGAGACAGGTTCTGGTTAACGGTACTACTTTTATCCAAAAAGTATTGGCACGCTATATATTATTTCCCCAAAAGCCGGGCGAAATAGTAATCGATCCCTTTTCGATAAACGTTTTAATCTCAGGTTACTACGGTGCTGAAAACGTTCAATTGACCTCTGAGCCTATTCGTCTGAATGTTAAGAGTTTACCCTCAGGCAAGCCCGAAAACTTCAGCGGGGCGGTGGGAAATTACAAACTGAATGCATCGCTATCAAAAAAAGAAGTCAAAGCCAACGAAGCGGTCAATTTAGAGGTTGAAGTGGTGGGTTCTGGAAATTTGAATACCTTAAAAACGCCGGAGGTTGCCATTCCGGAACACATCGAATCCTATGCGCCCAAAAAGAAAGATGCCTTTGAAATCAGGCCTTCCGGCATGAAAGGAGCGGTGGAAGAAAAGCATGTGTTAGTACCGCAATATGGCGGAATTTATAAGATAGGACCGGTTTCTTTTAATTATTTTGATCCTTCAAAAGAAAAATACGTCACGCTTCAAACCAGACCTTTTACGCTGTCTGTTGACGGACCCGAGCCGCCAAAAAAAGATACGGTTCGAGAAAACGATGCGTTGTCCGACCATATTCGTAAAGACTCCACGGCCTTTGACCCCGGAATCGTTCCCCAACATATCACAGAAGTAAAAGACAAAGTGGTGAAAACGGTAACCCAAAAAAATAATTGGATTTGGGTAGTGCTAGGCGGATTGGTCGTTTTAGGCGGTTTGTTATTCTGGTGGAAAAGAAAAAGTCAGAACCCCCAATCAACCGATAAAGTCCTGACTGAAAAACAATTGAACTCACAATTTAAATCTCAGATCAACGGCAAATTAGACGAACTGAAATCTTTGGCAAAACAAAATAATAATTCCTCCTTTTTGTCCTTGCAAGAAGAAATTTTGACAAAAATCGGGATGCATTTCAGCGGGACGGATTTATCCGGTTTTACGGAAAATGTCGTTATCGACAGGCTTCAGTCCCGGTATGGAAATCTTGCCGAAAGATGGAAATCTTTGTTCCTTGAATGCAAACAATCCAAATATGCTTTTGGCAATTCTGAAAAAAGCCTGATGGAAAAATTCAGAGAAACGGAGGTGGTTTGGAAAGGGTTTCAGAATTGATTTAAGTAAAGGTGGCTCTTGAGGCGAAGCCGAACTGAGCGGAGCTAAATCCGCGCTATCGGTCTTTGGTTATATTACCGTTGGCGTCGTATTCATAGTTGCTATAAGCACGGATTGCAAATCCGCGCTATCGGGGATTCTCTTTAATATGTCTATTGACCAAATTCTAAACTTTGAAGGTAATTACCCTAAAGAAATTACTATTGAAGATAAATCCACTGTTGAACAACTACAACTCATTCAGCAATTAGACGATGAAGATAAACAAACCATATTCCGGCTTATCGACAAAATGCTTACAAATAAAAAGTTTAAAGACTTCTTCCAAGATAATGTAGCGGCACTATAAAATAAAGAAGCCGTCTCGTTTATAAAATCGGGACGGTTTTTTTATGATTAAAAAAT
>JBEBVY010000016.1:0-38885 GCA_040392505.1 Moheibacter lacus
TTACACCGGCATCAAACAATGCAAATGGAGCAACTTCGTCTTGCTTATCTACGTCAGCATCAAAAGTGATAGGATCTACAACTGCAAACATGTTTGCGTAGTAATTCATATCCAAGTCAAATGAAAGACCTCTGCATACTTCAAACTGAGTTCCCCATCCAAAAGTAAACTGAGCTGCTTCCGGAACTCTAATTCCTGAGAAATCCTTTTCACCCATCTCGGTCAATTGGAAAGTTTCGTTGTTTCTTTCCATTACTCTTGAAAGTCCTTCATATTGCCAATCACCGTAAGAAGCATAACCTCTCAAAGTCCATTTTCTTGACAATTTAGCTGTGAAATCAGCTTCAACTCCTTTGTGAATTTGAGTTACGTTAGGATACAAATTTGTGAAATCCGGTCCATTTTCTGAAGCTCCGGTTTCAAAACGGTTTGCCCACTCTGTGTGGTAAAGGTTTACATTTACTTTCAAGGCACGAGTACTGTATCGGTAACCAACTTCGAAACCTGTAATTTCTTCGTTATCCACTTCCGGCTCATATAAATCTACTGTATTTGGCACAAAGATGTTGTCTAAGAAAGGTTGACGAGAATAAAATCCTGCGTTTCCAAATACTGTATGCTCATCGTTAAATTCATAGGCCAAACCTCCTTTGATATTGTATCCCAATTTGTTTACTTTTTCAGATTCAGCTTCTGTTGCATAATTCCATCTGTCCAATTTTACATAAGACTGGTTAGAAACCGCTCCTTGTACAAAGGCAGAGAAACCACCCATAGCAAATTCAAATTGACCGAAACCACCTTGGTAGTTGATTCTCTCTGAATTGTCATAAGCAACTCTTTGGTCTTCACTTGCGCTGTTGAACAAAGCATTCCAAGGATCTGCTTCAAATGTTTCTGTAACAATATGTGAAGTCGCACCGTCAAATGATCTTGTATCCTGCCATCCGTTCAATCCTAAGAAATTAACCACTTGTCTGTAGTGATCTCCTTTATAGAAACGCAAGTCTGCCCCTACGTTAAATGAGAAATATTCGTTGATATCATAATTCAAGTTGGTTACGGCTCCGTACCAGAAGTGGTTGTTCACAGAAGAACGGATAGCACCGTTTTTGAATCCACCACCGTTGTTACCGATTCCGTCATCATCCGCTCCGTTATTTGATACGATTTGATTCCAATCAATCAAACCATCTTCTGTCAACAAATTGGTCGTATTACTTGAGCTTCCCAAGTTACCGGTTCCTCCACCTCTACCCAATGAGGCGTAAACCACAGTTGATAAAGACAAATCACTATTGATGTTCCAGTCCCAGTTTAAATTAGCAACCGGTTTATGGTAGTAGTTTCTTCTGAAGTTAAGCGCTTCTCCATCCAGAAATCCGTAAGTATTATTGTATTTTTTTCCGAATCCTCCTTCAGCACCGCGATCCCATTGTGATTGAGATTTAGTGGAATAATTTTGGTCGTGCCACTGTGGCGCACCAAAAATCATCAAGTTCAAATCGTGGTGATCATTTGGTTTATAACCTACTGAGAAGAAATAGCTCTGTCCCTGACCGGCTGTTCCTCTTGCAAATTTTCTATGTCCTTGCCAATAATCCAATAACATGGAGAATCCCCATTTTCCTTTCAAGCCGGTATCATAAGCAACCGTTCCTTTGAAATAACTATCGTTACCCATTACGAAACGCGCCATACCACCTTGGTTTTTTTCAGTTGTTTTGGTAACGATGTTTACCGTTCCCCCTACTGAAGAAATCGCCAATTTAGATGAACCCAAACCACGTTGCACCTGAATAGCATTGGCAACATCTGTCATGGAACTCCAGTTAGACCAGTACATATTACCGTCTTCCATTCCATTAATAGGCTGACCGTTTAATAAGTAAGCAGTATTGGACTGGTCAAATCCACGTAAAAACATTTTGGAATCCCCAAAACCACCTACCTGTCCTGATACATAAACAGAAGGTGTATTTTTCATAATCTCAGGAAATTCAACATTACCTACTGCTTTGTCTTGAATTTCTTGTCTTCTGATTGTAGATACGGCAACCGGTGTTTTACGGTTCTCCTCCAAGTCGATAATCCCTTTACCGATGATTACCGTTTCTGAAAGCAGGATATCCTGTTCCCAGTCGGCTGAATCTATCGCAACCGAATCCTGTATTTCCGGATCCACCTGCGCATAGGTTAAAGTAGCTCCTCCCATTGCAACAAAGAAAGAAGCTTTTAAAAGTGTAGAGTTTAGCCTCATAACAATTATGGTTTTATAATTACGCGGCAAAGTTGCGAACAGTTGTTTAGTTATTTGTTAAGCCCGCGTTAATTTTTTTAACATATTTATCAACTTTTGTATGAATTTTATCAGTTTTATTGGATCGCTTTTAAACTCAAATCTTTATTGGGGGCAGAATGAATGATAGCACCCGAAGAAATGTAATCTACACCGGTTTCGGCAACCGCCCGAATGGTTTCGATGGTTATTCCACCCGAAGCCTCCGTTTCACATTGATTCCCGATGATTTTGACCGCTTCGCGCATTTGTTCCAAATCCATATTGTCCAGCATGATGATATCCACTAATTGGGTGGACAAAGCTTCTTTGACTTCATCCAAATTTCTTGTTTCGACTTCTATCTTTAAGCTTTTTCCGATTTGATCCAAATAATTTTTGACTGAAGAAACTGATTTTGTAATGCCGCCTGCATAGTCGTTATGGTTGTCTTTTAACATCACCATATCGTACAGTCCATATCTGTGATTATGCGCTCCACCGATCGCAACTGCCCATTTTTCACACATTCTGAAATTGGGTGTCGTTTTCCGGGTATCGAGAATTTTCACACCGGTTCCTTCCACTTTTGCCACCATTTCTCTGGCCAAAGTAGCTATACCACTCATTCGTTGCATACAGTTTAACACCAATCGCTCCGAAGTCAGAACTGACCTGGCCAGACCTTTCACCCGAAATGCAATGTCTCCTACTTTGGCATCATCTCCATCTTTCATAAATGTTTCCACTTCCAATCCGGGATCAAAAAAATGAAAAATTTCTTTTGCCAATTCAATTCCGGCCAGAACGCAATCTTCCTTTACGATCAATTGTGCATCATCCTGTAAATCAGCCGGAACGCTTCCCAAAGTCGAATGATCTCCATCGCCTACATCTTCTTTAAAAGCTTCGCAAATAAAATATTTTAGACGCTCGTCTGTAACATAATCGGGTCTTTTCATAGAATTCAAATTAAAAGCCCTAACAGGAATTGAAACCCTGTTAGGGCTAAATATTATTTATTTCAAAATATAATTAAAATTTCAAATCTCCATTTACTTCCCGAACTGCATTTGCAGCCGTAGCAAATTTTTCTTTCTCGGCATCGGTCAATTTGATATCCACGATTTTTTCCACACCGTTTTTCCCGATGATCGCCGGAACACCCAAACAAATATCGGTTTCACCATACTCACCATTTAACATCAAGGAACATGGGATCATTTTTTTCTGGTCACAAATGATCGATTGAACCAAAACCGAAACGGCCGCACCCGGCGCATACCAAGCAGAAGTTCCCAAAAGCTTGGTCAGTGTAGCTCCACCTACTTTCGTCTCCTCAATCACATAATTTTGCTTTTCATCATTTAAAAACTCAGAAACCGGAACACCGTTTCTCGTTGCTTTGGTAATCAACGGTACCATTCCGGTATCGGAGTGAGCAGCAATCACCATTCCGTCCACATCTGAAATAGGACAATCCAATGCTTCCGCCAATCTGTATTTGAAACGGGCTGAATCCAATGCTCCACCCATCCCGATGATTCTTTCTTTAGGTAAACCGGAAGTTTTATGTACCAAATAAGCCATCGTATCCATAGGATTGGAAACCACAATGATGATTACGTCCGGCGAATGTTTCACCAAATTGGCTGTCACATCTTTTACAATTCCCGCATTGATCCCGATCAGTTCTTCCCGTGTCATTCCCGGTTTTCTTGGAATTCCGGAAGTAATCACGGCTACTTTGGAACCGGCTGTCTTGCTGTAATCTCCCGTTGTTCCTGTGATTTTGGTGTCAAATCCATTTAAAGATGCTGTTTGCATCAAATCCATGGCTTTTCCTTCGGCAAATCCTTCTTTGATATCGACCAAAACCACTTCAGACGCAAAATTTTTCATTGCGATATATTCGGCACAACTTGCGCCTACTGCTCCTGCTCCTACGACAGTTACTTTCATGTTGCTAAATTTTTTGTTTTACAAATTAGGGTTGTAAATATAATTAATTCATTCTAAAATAATTGAAATCAAAATATGATTGTTTTCAGCAGGCTCTGATTTTAGGCTACTACTGTGAAAAAGCTTTATACAGCTTGGGCATGCTTAGTCAAAATTGAACAAAAAATCCAAAACTCAGAAAAATAAATTACGACCCTTGTTCAAAACAAACTTTGTCAAAATACCATGGTTGAAAATAAAAAATTGACGAACTGCCATTTAAAGAAAAAAATCCTTCCGAATAATTTCAGAAGGATTTTCTTGTGATAAAATAATAAAAAATGAAAATAGCATCAGAAACCTATGCCACCGCTTGGTGCAGCCTGATTGGTTTCCTGTTGTATATTTCTTTTGCGTACATCTCCCCCGAAATTATAGGAGAATCCGACATAAAGCGTTTGAGATTCCCAATTGAATTTTCCGATTCCCGGTGTAGGATTATCGATATGCGCTTCTGCATGAAAGGTTTTGAAGATATCACTTACCCTAACGCTAAAAGTTGCTTTTCTGTCCATAAATGTATAGCGCGCTCCCAGATCAAATCGCCACATCGGTTGCATTTCGCCTTGAACGAATTTGAATTTTCCGCGGTACATAAAGAAGTTTTGCAAACTTAGATTTTGGGTAAGATTGATCGAATTGTTGATACGGAAATTCCAGGGTGTGCCGGTCACTTCTTTGACTTCCAAATCCTCATTATTCAAATAGAATTTGTTTGAAAACACATCAAAGCTCGCATTGAAACTCCACCATTTCAACGGTTTATAGTTCGCACTTAATTCTATTCCGTAACTATCGGATTCATCATAATTGATATAACGTTGGTTGATCAAATTGGGGTCGTTTTCATCTCTTTCCAAATATCGAAAAATCATATCATTGACCCTGCGGTAAAAAACCGTCGCATTCAGGCTTCCGCCTTTGAAACGCTGTAAATATCCCATTTCAAAGGAATTGGTAAACTGTGGTTTCAATTCAGGATTTCCTATGCTTAACATGGTGGCCGTCCGCCATTCCGGAACCGGCGTGATTTGGCTGATGCCCGGACGGTCAACCCGTCTGCTGTAATTTAAAGACAATTGTCCTTTTTCCGTGATGTCGTATGTGAAAAAGGCCGATGGATAGAATTCTACATAGTCCGTTTCATAAATTCCTTCTCCTGTCGGTTCCACAAAATAGTCAGCATTTTCCTCTACTTGCTCTACACGGATTCCCAATTGCATCGCAAATTTCCCAAACTTCTGACCGTAATTTCCATAAGCCGAATAAATATTTCGGGTGAAATCAAAATCGGCATTGGGTGAAAATTCCATCGGAGGATCGTCAAAAGTTGTCAGCGTTTGGGTAGAAATGATGTTACTTTCCGTTTGCTCTTGGCGGAACTGAATTCCACCTTCTATTTTTCCTCCGTCTATGATTTGATTGGTATAATCCAAATTGATTCGGGTATTGTTATTGGCTCCTTCTCTTAATTCATCATAAATGTCTTCCGGAAAAGAATTCCAATAATTCCGTGTGTCTTCCGAATCCGATTTAGAATAAATAGCATCCAAAACGATGTTGTGATCTTCTTTCCCAAAATCCTGTTTGAAATTCAAACTGTAATCTCCGTTTTTATAATCTCCTTCCGAATCGCTCAGATTTTCATATAAAGTGTTCGTCGAATTTTCAAAAACATTGGCCGACGAATATCCGTCTCCTTTATAAAAATATTGGTTGGTATAAAGCGTCAAAGCTGTTTTCTCACTGATGAACCAGTCAAATCCGAGTTTAAAAACCTGAGAATTATTTTCGTCTGTTATGTCAAAAGATTGATCCAAAAGAGTTTCGAAGTTTTGCACATTTCCGTGGAAGCGGTTTTTTCCCAGATTGGCATTATAATTCCCGAAAAAGTTAAAACTTCCGGTGTTCACATTGGCATTGATGGAACCATTGTGACGTGAATTATCTCCTTGGGTAAACCCTAAATCCAAACCTACATTATAACCTTGTCTTTTGTTTTTATGCGTGATGATGTTGATGATTCCCGAATTTCCTTCCGGATCATATTTAGCAGAAGGATTGGTAATGATTTCCACTTTTGCAATCGAATTGGAAGGCAATTGTTTCAATAATTGGGCAGCCGGAACATTGGATGGTTTTCCATCCACCATCACTTTTACGTTCTCGTTTCCGCGTAACGAAAGTTCGCCTGTTTGCTGGTCAACACTGACCGAAGGAATATTGTTCAAAACCGCAGCAGCATCGGCTCCCGCACTGATTAAATCCTTTCCTACATCCACGACTCTTTTGTCGATTTCGGTGCGGTATTGAGAGACTTCCGCAACGATATTGGCGCCTTCCAGCGCTACGATTTCGCTTCCCAAAATTATTTTCCCCAAATCCACTTTGGGTTGATCGACCGTGATATCCTGAACTTTGTCCGCAAAACCTACGGCCATTAACACCATTTCGTAGGTACCATAGGGTACTTGTTCGATGAGAAAGTTTCCGTTTTCATCCGTCATTCCACCTGAAATCAAATCCTGGACTTCTCCTTTTGAATAAATTTCGATGGAAACAAATGGAAGACCATGACCTTCAACATCCTGCACACTTCCCGCTACCTGTCCGTTCCTGTCGTTATTTGCCCAGACCAACAAGCCGGTAAATAAGAACAATAGCGTCATTAAATTTCTGAACCTTTTCATATTTGTATTTTTCATTTTTTAGTTGACTTTTAGGCCTTTTTTCCATAAATCAATAAGGGATTCAAGGTGATTACATTGCCATCCAAGCGGATTGAGCCTATGTTTTTATCTTTTTTGCCGAGTTGGACAAATTGGACTTTATCCTCAAATCCTTGTGCTTTGATGATCAATTTATAATCACCCGGAACCAAATCCGGTAATTCAAATTCTCCATTGATATCTGTAATGGCTTTGTACACCAATTGTCCTTCAACCCCTACTTTATAGACTTCCAATGTGCTGAATAAAATCCCTACTCCTGAATAGTCCTGGATTTTACCTTTCAGTTCTGACGTGTTGCCGGTTACCACAAATAATGAGGCTAAAACCAATGCAACGGCTGTTAAGAATGCTTTTGTTTTCATATTGTTAAATTTAATTTTCCTATACATACTACTTTGTTATACCTAATTCGTAAATGCAATTCACCGCATTTTTATCTATAAGACGACCTTAATTTTTAAATGTTACAGGCGAGATAAATATTTTTACAAAAATTTTATTATTCGTTTTTAATCTAAATAAAGTATTTGACGAATTCTTTTATATTTGTTTTCTATGAGATCAGTCGTAATAATTGGTGCCGGAAATGTAGCGTTTCATTTGACGCGTGCCTTGATTCAAAATACCGTAAACGTCCGCCAAATTTTTAATCGCACCCTATCCAAAGCTCAAGAGTTGGGCGAAGCCAACAATATTAATTATACCGATAAGATTTCGGAATTGGAAAAAGCGGAATTGTATATCATTGCAGCTTCCGATTCGGCGGTTGAAGAACTTTCCCATTATATTCCTTATGACGATACTTTGGTGGTTCATACCTCGGGTTCTCTGGGGACAGATGTATTAAAGGGAGATTACAGAAAAGGCGTTTTTTATCCATTCCAAACTTTCACTAAAAGAAAAAATCTTCGTTATGAAGATGTTCCTTTCTTTGTGGAAGCAGATTTAAAAGAGGATGAGGATGCGTTATATAAATTGGCCGATAAAATTTCAAATGAAGTACATTGCGTCAACAGTGAAAAAAGAAGGATGATTCATATGTCGGGTGTTTGGGCCAGTAATTTTGTAAATCATTTATATTATATCGCCCAATGTATCTGCCAAGAAGCTGGTATTCCATTTGATGTGTTGCGTCCATTGATTGAAGAAACTGCGCTCAAAGTACAGGACTTAGAACCATTTGATGCTCAAACCGGACCTGCAAAACGAGCAGATGATCTCATCATCCAAAAACATCTGGAATTGTTAAAAGATTCGCGTCAGCAACAATTGTATCAATTATTGTCCGACTCCATAAAGAGAACTTATTCAAATGATTAGTTATAAGCAAAAACTAAAAAACATTACCACGTTCATCCTGGATGTGGATGGTGTTTTGACAGACGGAACCGTTCAATTAATGCCGACCGGCGAAATGACCCGCACGATGCATACAAAAGACGGATATGCCATGCAACTCGCTATCAAAAAGGGTTTCCGAATCGCGGTCATCACCGGAGGACGTGATAAGATGGTCGAGGAACGTTTGAAATATTTAGGTTTGACTGATATTTATTCGAATGTTCGCGATAAATGGGATGCCTACCAGGATTTGCTTTTCAGTTATAATTTGAAACCGGAAGAAATCTTGTATATGGGCGATGATGTCCCGGATTTACAGGTAATGAATGATGTAGGAATCGCTTGTTGCCCCAATGATGCCGTTGCTGATATCCGCGCGATTTGCGAATACATTTCGTTGATAGACGGCGGGAAAGGTTGCGTTAGAGATATCATCGAACAAACCATGAAAGTGCAGGGAAAATGGTACGATGAAACAGACCATACGCCTTCGATTTAAGTCGTCAAAACTTTTGTTTTCTTTAAATTCATTTTCAAATTAGTCAGCTAATGCTTCAAAATCAATTCAAAAACAAACATTTTTTATTGGCTTCTCAATCTCCAAGACGACAAGAACTTTTGAAAGGATTGGACATTGATTTTAAAATTGTACAAATTGAAACAGACGAAAGCTTTCCTCCACATCTGGTCAGAGAAGAAATCACCGAATTCATTTCCAAAAATAAATCGGAAGCTTATGGAGATTTACTCCCAAATGAAATCCTGATTACGGCCGATACTTTGGTTTGGCTGGACAATGAAATTCTGGGGAAACCGCAAGATTACGAAGAAGCGGTCAAAATGTTGAGAAATCTATCGGATTCTACGCATGAAGTTTTTACCTCGCTTACCATCCGCTCGGTTTCGGATTCTCAAACTTTTTCTGAAACGACTGAAGTTAGTTTTGATCCAATTTCGGACGAAGAAATCCATTATTATTTAAAAACTTACAAACCTTTTGACAAAGCCGGTGCTTATGGAATTCAGGACTGGTTGGGATATGCAAAAATTTCCAGAATAAACGGTTGTTATTATAACGTCATGGGATTGCCGTTGCGGAAGTTGTATTTGGAACTACAGAACTTTTAAATTTTATTCCACAAAAAAGCCCGAAATCAACTTCCGGGCTTTTTGATTTTATATCAATTTATATTAAACATCAATTTTAGCATAAACCGCATTTTTCTCGATGAATTCTCTACGCGGCGGAACGTCATCACCCATCAACATAGAAAATATACGATCTGCTTCCGCAGCATTGTCAATTGTTACTTGTCGGAAAGTTCGATTTTCAGGATTCAAAGTCGTTTCCCAAAGCTGTTCTGCATTCATCTCTCCCAGACCTTTGTAACGCTGTATAGAAATTCCTTTTCCGGTTCCGTCAGACCATTCATGCACAATTCTCTCACGGTCGGCATCACCCCAGGCATACTGCTGTCTGGATCCTTTTTTCACCAAATACAATGGTGGCGCTGCGATGTAGATATATCCGTTTTCGATCAATTCTTTCATATAACGGAAAAAGAAGGTCAAAATCAAGGTGGAAATGTGGCTACCATCCACATCGGCATCGGTCATGATCACGATTTTATGGTAGCGTAATTTTTCTATGTTCAATGCTTTACTGTCTTCTTCCGTACCTATGGAAACACCCAAAGCGGTAAAAATATTACGAATTTCTTCATTTTCAAATACTTTATGTGCCATGGCTTTTTCCACATTCAGGATTTTACCACGCAATGGAAGAATGGCCTGAAAATGACGGTCGCGTCCTTGTTTGGCTGTTCCGCCTGCAGAATCACCCTCCACCAGATAAATTTCGCTTTCCGCCGGATCTTTGGATGAACAATCTGCCAATTTACCCGGCAATCCGCTTCCGCCCATCGGGTTTTTGCGCTGAACCATTTCACGTGCCTTTTTAGCCGCTTGTCTGGCTTTGGCAGCAAGGATCACTTTTTCTACAATGATTTTGGCTTCGTTCGGGTGTTCTTCCAGATAATTCGAAAGCATTTCGCCCACGATTTTATCAACCGCACCACTTACTTCTGAGTTACCCAATTTGGTTTTGGTTTGACCTTCAAACTGAGGCTCCATCACTTTTACCGAAATAATCGCAGTCAATCCTTCGCGGAAGTCGTCTCCTACGATTTCAACTTTTTCTTTTGCCAGATTGAAATTTTCATCGGCATATTTCTTCAAAGTTCTGGTCAGAGCACGACGAAATCCCGCTAAATGCGTTCCTCCTTCGTGTGTATTGATATTGTTTACGTATGAATGAAGGTTTTCATTGTAGGAAGTATTGTATCGCATTGCCACCTCAACAGGGATGTCATCACGCTCTCCTTCCATATAAATTACTTCCTGCATCAAAGCTTCGCGGTTTCCATCAATGAATTCGACAAATTCCCTAAGTCCTCCTTCGGAACGGAAAGTTTCGTTCAAAAAGGAACCATCTTCGTTTTGCACTCTTTCATCGGTAATGACGATTGTCAATCCACGATTTAGAAACGAAAGCTCGCGCATTCTTGAAGCAAGTGTATTGTAATTGTAAATGACTTCATTGAAAATCGTCCCATCGGGCAAAAACGTAACAATTGTTCCTCGGTCGTCGGTTACGCCTTCTTCCTTTACATCATAAATACTTTGACCTTTTTCATATTCCTGAACATAGACTTTCCCTTCTCTGTGAACTTCCGCTTTCAAATGAATCGAAAGCGCATTCACACAGGAAACACCTACACCGTGAAGACCTCCGGAAACCTTGTAACTGTCTTTATCAAACTTACCACCGGCTCCGATTTTAGTCATAACAACCTCCAAAGCGGACTTTCCTTCTTTTTTATGCATATCGACAGGAATCCCCCGTCCATTGTCTCTTACTGTGACTGAATTGTTTTCATGAATAATCACTGAAATTGTATCGCAATGACCTGCGAGCGCCTCATCAATTGAGTTGTCTACTACTTCATATACCAAATGATGCAAACCTCTTGCGCCTACGTCTCCGATGTACATCGAAGGGCGCATTCTTACGTGCTCAATACCTTCTAACGCCTGTATACTATCAGCCGTATATGTGTTCTGACTCATATTTCTCTTACTTCTTTTAAAACCTAACAAAGATACGAAATTTTACCCGTTTTTCAGGCATAAACCATCAACAAAAAAGATAGTTTTCAACAATTTCTACAGTTGTTTAGCAGCGAGATAGACCAGTTTTTTGGTATCAAAAAATTCTTCAGAAAAAAACCGGGAAATCGGATGAATTTCGGCTTTTGGAAACTGAATTAGTTCTTCAGTCAAATCTCCTCCTTTTAAATACAAAATCCCGTTGGGAAGTGGATTTTTATTTTCTTTTTCAAATTTATTTCGGATCCAATTCACAAATTTCGGCATTTGAGTTACAGCGCGACTGACCACGAAATCATATTTCGATTTTAATTTTTCCACTCTTTGGGTTTCGGCTTTTACATTTTTTAATTCCAAAGCATTTGCAACTTCTGAAACTACCAAAATCTTTTTATGAATGGAATCCACCAAATGGAATTCCACTTCCGGAAATAAAATCGCGAGCGGAATCCCCGGAAAACCTCCACCGGTTCCGACATCCAATACCTTTGTGCCCGGAACAAACGCTATCACTCTGGCAATTGCCAACGAATGCAAAACATGTTTGACATATAATTCGTCAATGTCTTTACGCGAAACCACATTGATCTTTTCGTTCCATTCCTTGTACAAATTCTCCAAAGCGGAAAATTGTTCGATTTGACGGGACGTTAAATCAGGAAAGTATTTTTGGATTTCCTTCATCAAATTATTTTCGAAACTTTTTCACACACATAATTCAACAATTCTTCATCTTTTTCTGTAAAAGGATCAATTACATGGCTGTCGATATCGATTTGACCGATGTTTTCACCGTTTTTGAAAATGGGAACCACGATTTCCGATTTGGTTTCGATGCTGCAGGAAAGATAATTATCCTGTGCCGAAACGTCCGGAACGACAAAAGTTTCATTGGAAACCGCTACTTGTCCACAGATTCCTTTTCCAAACGGAATGATGGTGTGATCTGTTTCCGCGCCGACATAAGGACCGAGTATTAATTCTTCTTTGTCGCCATTTCGGAAATAAAATCCAACCCAATTATAATGTTCGATTTCATCGTGTAAGAATTGACATACTTTTTGAAGTTTTTCGTCTTTTTGCGCTTCTGAATTAAAAATAATATCGATTCGTTTATGTAAAGGTTCCATTTGTTTGATTTGAGTCACAAATTTAACGGTTTCAATTGATTTAAAATGCCTTATTTTTGCTCAATCCATTTTATGAAAGATTTTAAACCCATATTGATTTTCATTCTCAAATTTGTCATCGTTTGGGGGGTGCTTTTAATTCTTTATAATGTTTATCTCGGCCGATACCACAGCGAAAACAAACCGGATCCTTATAGCCAACAAGTCGCTTCTTGGACATCAACTTCTATGAACGCTCTGGGTTTTCAAACTCAAACTATGGATGCCCCGAACCGCCCTTGGACTTGGATTTTGATGGAAGGCAAGCGAATTTCATACATCAATGAGGGTTGCAATGCGGTATCGATTATGTTGATTTTTGTGGCGTTTATTGCTGCCTTTTCGACCACTTGGAAACAAACGATTCTTTATATTTTAGGTGGTTTGTTCATCATCCAATTCATGAATGTGGTCAGAATCGTATTGCTAAATTATATTTTTGCTTATCACAACCAGTATGGCGAAATGGCTCATGATTATCTATTTCCGGCGATTTTATATGGAACGATCGTGTTGCTTTGGATCATTTGGGTGAAGTTTTTCGCGTTAAAAAAACCAAAACGGGAATCAGATGAACAAATGGCTTAGGTATGGTTTAGCTGCGGTGCTTGTTTTCGGTTTGATATTGATCCGGAAGTTTGAAACCCAATTATTTTATGATCCCTTTTTGGCTTATTTCAAAACCGATTTCTACCATTCAGAATTTCCCCAATATGATTTAGGAAAAGTTATTTTAAACATTCTGTTCAGGTATTTTCTCAACCTTTTGCTTTCCGTTTTGATTATCGGACTGATTTTTTGGAGACGGGATTATATGAAATACACAGGGTATGTCTGGATTGGGTTCCTGATTGTATTTCTTCCGTTGTATGTTTATTTTATCGAAACCCGATTCAGCCTGGGTGAAAACTATGGATTTTACATCAGGAGATTTCTGATCCAACCGGTTCTGCTGTTGCTTTTAATTCCGGCATTTTTCTACCATCGGCAAAACGCCGGGAATCCCCGTTAAAGATTATTGGGCGTCGCTCCCGGTTCCGGATTTGTACTTTTTGCTGAATAAGGTTTTTTATATAACCATCCGATGAATCCGCCAAACAGAATTCCGATTCCGCCTCCAAAGAGGATTCCCAATGAGAATTCAGGTTCAGCAATCAATTCTCCAAAATCGATTTTCCCCACAAATGATGCCACTAACCCGATTGCGATTAGTAAAATTCCGATGATAGTTGTGTATTTCATATGAGTAGATTTTTCGGATTAAATACTTTCAAATTTAGTTAATTCGAATTTAAAAACTGAAAAAACCTTTCAGGTTCTGAATTCTCTTGAAGTATTTAGGAAAAACCTGGATGGTCAAAAATATTTAATTGGTGGCTTCGAGAGCCTCAGCCACCATTCGAGAACCTCAGCCAACATTCGAGAACCTCAGCCACCAATTTGAATTTCTAAAAATCTATATCTACCCCGATGTAAAAATTCGCCGGCATCACAGGCGCATAAACCATTCCGCCGTCAAAATAATTGCCAAACGGATTTTGCGCATCTATGATGGCGTGGTGCTGGGTATAACTCGTAAGGTTCTCACCACCCAAATAAACTCTTATGTTTTTGTTGAAATTTCGTGAAATCTGCGCATTCAGCAAAAAGTACGATTCTCCATATTCCGACATATGGAATTCATGCGGATTGGAGGAAGTGTCAGGCAAGCGCTGCTCACCCACCCATTGTAAAGTAGCATCAAAATTCCACTGCGACCCGTTAAATTTCTTCATCGTTCCGTAAGCCAAATTAAAGAATCCTCTGTGTTGGGGTGTAAACGGCAATTCTTTTGAACCCGACAAATAATCGGTTTGGGTGTCGTAATATTTGTAGGCCAGCCTTGCTTCAAGTCTGCGAACGGGTTGAAAATCCCATTGAACCTGAAAACTATTGGCATAAGATTTTCCGTCTAGATTGTAGAATAAAATGCTTTGTGGCGAATCATCCAGATCCATCACGACCTGATTCTGAAAATCGGTTCGGAACAAATCGGCCACGACCGTACTTTTTCTCCCAAATAACTTGAATTCCTGTTGTAAACTGATTCCGTAATTCCAGGCAATTTCGGCATCCAATCCATAAATATCTCCTCCGTTTTGGAGAATTTCAATCTGGCGGTTGGACGCTAAATAGGCCTGACTTTCCGCAAAAATATTGGCCGTTCTGAATCCTCTTCCGGCCGAAGCACGCAAAATAGTTTTGGGTGTAATGTCATATTTTACATTTAATCTCGGCGTGAATTGTGTTCCCGCCAAATTATGCAAATCGACTCGCGCACCCGCAACTACGGTGAGTTTATCGCCCGAATAAGTATATTCAAAAAATGCACCCGGAACGGTTTCATCCCGTTTGAAATTCATCAGGTTGTATAATTCATCATAATGATCATACAGAAAGCTCAATCCGGTTTTGTATTTATGTGCCGTATTGCTGAAAATACTTTCGAAAATTAAATTCGAATAATACGTCCGTTGTTCGGCATCATAAGTTCGCAAACCAAAATAACTTTTTTGTTCATTGTAATTGAATTGATTCATCCAACCGATGCTCTGATAAGGCTTTCCTTTGAAAATATAACCGGTTTTATTCCAAACCTGAAAACGCTGAATATCAATTCCGATTCCGTAGAAATTCGTAGTGCCTTTATCAGAATCCTCGTGAAAATCAACTTGCCCGCCCAACCGATGGTCGTTTACATAATTTACTCCGAAATGGGTCATCAGTCCGGATTTTTCCAAATCTTCATAGTTCAATAAATATCCGACGTTGATATTTCGACCTATGGGTTGGTCCATAAAACCGTCATCATTGTGATCCTGTCTTTCAATTGTCGCATTTCCATGTAGCAAAACAGATTGTGTCCATTTGTCATTCACCGCATCATTGTGCACAAAATTCCCTTCGAACCTCGTATTGGTATCACCAAAAAAGTTGATGGAAGTTTTGGATTGGTCGTGTGATTTGTATAATTCGGTGTTGATATGACCGGCAATCGCTTCGTAACCATTGGTCACTGAACCGCCGCCTTTTACCAGTTGAATGCTCTGAATCCATCTCCCGGGAATGAAATTCATGCCGTAAGCCGAAGAAATCCCACGGATTTCGGGCAATAATTCTTTGGTCAACAAAATATATTTCTGGTCCAGACCCAACATTTTCAATTGTTTGGTTCCTGAAACGGCATTGGAATAAGAAACGTCTACCGTGGCATTGGTTTCGAAACTCTCCGACAAATTACAGCAAGCAGCTTTTAGTAATTCTTTGTCGCTGATATTTTCCATCAGTCCTACCGCATTTTTATCAAAAGCATGCGCAGGTTTGCTTCCAAGAATTGTTACACCCGACAAATCCACCAAATCTTCATTCTCATGGCCATGGTCGTCATGGGCATCATCCCCGGATTTCATTTCGGTTTCTTCCACGTGCGTTCCGGCACTGTTTTCCACATTGCTCCAATCGACATCACGGTCATACAAACAACAACCGGGAAGGTTTTCATAAACGGAATCTTCCGATGTAAACATTTCATTATCATGCCCTACTTCCGCGATTTTTTTCATGATGGCTTCTTTGGAAGTTTGGCCAGGATCATAGGTCAAAGTCAAAACTTTGGTCAAAATATCCCAACTTCCGCTGGCCGAAGGAAAGCTGCTCACCGCAGCCTCAATCCGTTTTTTACAGGAACCGCAATTCCCACGGACTTTGATGGTTTCTGTAATGGTTTGATTTTCATCATTTGACTGAACCGTTTCTTCAATTTTCATATCACGGGTGTATAGACAACAACCCGGTAAATTTTCATAAACCGATTTTTCGGCTTTATACAGTTCATTGTCATGTCCGGCCTTGGCTATGTTTTTTGCAATTTCGTCCAAATTGGTTTCGGATTCATCAAACTGAATGGTCAATGTTTGGGATTCAGCATCCCAGCTGCCGGTTGCTGAGGGAAGTTCTCGAACTGCGTTTTCTATGCGTTCTTTGCACATTTCGCAGCTTCCTTTTACTGTTAAAGTTTTTGTTGTTTCCTGTGCCCAAACCATTGTTCCCAGAGTCATCAGGAATATAAATAAGATGTTTTTGTACATTTTTCAATTAGATTTTGTTCAAAAAGAATGAAGCGAAATTCGCATTTCGAACTTCGCATTTCGCAAATCTTATGAAATGTACTTGGGAGGATTCCAGAAACTAAAGCTTAAATCTTTGATAATCAAAGAGGAATAATTATCTGATTTTAATTTTTTAGACGAAATAATTCTTGTTTCGTTGTCAGAAGAACTTTCAGGAAAATAAACATGAAAAACCGTTACTTGATGAAGATGACAATCGTTTGTCGGGCAACCCTTTTCGCCACAATTTTTAGATTCCGAAGCCGGTTGGTCTGAATGGCAGCAATCGTGATCAGAAACTTCCGTTCCATCTGTTGCACAACAACTCATTTCAGTCGAATGCTCTTCCACGGTCAAAACCGAAGCAAAAGAAAGCAATGGCGATAGAAAAACGAGCATCGCTAATAAAATTGTGACTATCTGAAATGGTTTTTTCACAGATGCAAAATTACGGATTTTTTATTTTAAATGATTTATAAAAATTGAAACCTTGGCAAGGTTCGTCCTTAAAACTCTCCTCTCTGCCGAACAGCTTCATACAAAAACACGCCGCAGGCAACCGAAACGTTGAGAGATGAAGTTTTTCCGGCCATCGGTAATTTTACGATATGATCGGAAATTTTGATTAAATCATCGGAAATCCCGTCCTCTTCACTTCCCATCACAATCGCTGTGGGAACAGTATAATCTGCGTCATAAATAAAATCACTTGCTTTTTCGGTTGCGCAAACGATTTGAATTCCGGATTGTTTTAAATACTGAAAAACCTTGCGAAGATTGGGTTCTTTACAAACCGGAATATTGTACAAAGCACCGGTTGAGGTTTTAACCGCGTCTGCATTGACAGAAGCCGAACCTTTTTGGGGAATGATGAT
The DNA here is from genome assembly GCA_040392505.1 of Moheibacter lacus. Classification (GTDB taxonomy): domain Bacteria; phylum Bacteroidota; class Bacteroidia; order Flavobacteriales; family Weeksellaceae; genus Moheibacter; species Moheibacter lacus_A. The sequence continues at coordinate 17,713 of JBEBVY010000016.1, forward strand.
GGCATCTACACCCACGCATTCTGCTGTACGTGCAATCGCACCAAAGTTACGCACATCGCTCACACGATCCAAAATCAGTAAAAAAGGATTTTTTCCTTGTTCGTAAATCTGGGGCAATAAATTTTCAATTGAATCAAATTCAATCGGAGAAAGAAATGCAAAAACACCTTGGTGATTTTTTCGCGTCAATCGGTTCAATTTTTCCAAAGGAACATATTGTGCAGGAATCTCATATTGGGAAATCAATTTCCTCAATTCCGAAAAAATTTCGCCCTGTAATCCTTTTTGAACAAATAACTTATCAATGGTTTTTCCGGCCTCGATCGCTTCGATTACAGGTCGCAAACCAAATATTCCCGATTCTTTCTCTTTCATTTGGCAAATATATGTTTAATCCGGTAGAGACGCATAATTATGCGTCTCTACGTTTTGGAAATGCGTCTCTACGTTTTGGGGACGCGTCTCTACGATTGAAAATGTTTATCTTTTCCCCAATTTGCCGGATTATTTTTTATATAAATCCGAATTCTGTTTAATTCTTCGAAATTCCTGATTACCCTGTCATGATATCTTGCCTGCCATTCAAAATCAATTTCATTTTGGTTGGCAAATCTTTTTACTGATGATTTAAATGCTCTTATTACCGCTGCTAGATTTTGCGATTGGACACCAAATTTATTGGGGTTCCATTCGTTATAATCTTCTTTCTGAAAAATAAGGATTCCGTGTAAATGATTGGGCATCAATACAAATTGGTCTAATTTCACAAAAGGATAATGCTTCGGAATTTCCAGCCAAAAACCGTTTGTGGTTTTTGCGATTTCGGTCATTTGTAGAGAGGGATAATTGTCCGGCTCTACAGCGATTTCGCCAAAATAATTTACCCTGTTTTTTGTACATATTGTCACAAAATACATTGCTTTGGATCCATAATCAAATCCTTTCCATCGAGCTTCTGAAATTCTGTATTTTCCTCGGAATTTATCGGGATCGTTAATCATTTGGTCTAATTTGGATGATAGACATATATAGAGAAAGACGCATAATTATCCATCTTTACGCATATTTGAAATACAATTTACGATATTTTTTTGTGGTTGTTTCGATTATTGGATGCTATTCTAAAAGACCAATTGTATTTCTTTCATAGGACACCGATAGTTTCCTTTTTTGAATTGAATTTAACAAATTGAATTAGAATAAAACTCTATTTTTGTTGAAATTCATCATAATTTAATTCAAAACAATGAAAAATTTTCTTGCTCTATTCATTTTATTATTTGCATTTCAATTCTCTATTGCCCAATCAAAAAAAGAAACTTTGATCATAAAGTCATCTATAGAATGTAATCATTGTTTGGAATGTGATTCTTGCAGCGGCAATATTTATAAATCGATGACAGAAATGGATGGTGTTACCAATGTGAAAATTAATCCAAAAGAAAATACGATTGCAGTTACCTACAGACCCGATAAAACAAATGCCAAAGCAATCAAAAAAGCTATTGCCAATTCAGGGTACAACGCAGATGATATAAAAGCAACCCCCGAAGCCTATGCAAAATTGGATGGATGTTGTAAAGTCAATTAGGTTTTTCAACATTTTTTTGTGAATATCTAAATTAGGTAGTTCATCCGTTTTCATCGAAATTTGTCATTCTGATTTCAACCGAAATCAATTAAAAATTAAACATTATGCAGCAATATCTGGATCTGGCGAAACACGTCATGGAAAAGGGAGAATTCAAAGAAGACCGCACCGGAACGGGAACGAAAAGCGTTTTCGGTTATCAGATGCGTTTCGATATGCAAGAAGGTTTTCCTCTCGTCACGACTAAAAAACTGCATTTAAAATCCATCGTTTATGAATTGCTTTGGTTTTTGAACGGCGATACCAATATCCAATATCTAACCGATAACGGCGTACGAATCTGGAATGAATGGGCCGATGAAAACGGCAATTTAGGTCCGGTTTATGGTCATCAGTGGAGAAGTTGGGGGACGCCGGACGGCAGAACCATCGACCAGATCAAATATGCAGTTGACCAAATCAAAAACAATCCGGATTCGCGAAGAATCATCGTTTCGGCTTGGAATGTAGGCGAACTCGACCAAATGGCACTTGCGCCTTGTCATGCTTTTTTCCAGTTTTATGTAGCCGATGGGAAATTGTCTTTGCAATTGTACCAACGAAGCGCCGATATCTTTTTGGGCGTTCCGTTTAACATCGCTTCCTATGCGTTGTTGCTGAAAATGATGGCACAGGTTTGTGATTTGAAGGAAGGAGATTTCATTCATACATTTGGTGATGCACATATTTATTCCAATCATTTCGAGCAGATCAATTTGCAATTGACACGGGAACCGAAAAAGTTGCCGATGATGAAAATCAATCCCGAAGTGAAAGATATTTTCAGTTTTAAATTTGAAGATTTCACTTTGGAGGATTACGATCCGCATCCGCATATAAAAGGTGCTGTGGCGGTTTAGTTTCTGCTATTTTAAATTAGAAATTAGAAATTTTAGATGAAGTTTTATTCGTTCCTATTGTGGTTTTTAATCTTATTTTCCTGCTCCACACAAATTCAGGAAAGTCAAAATTCAACTATAATTTATACATCCGAAAACCTGATCATTGAAAAAATTTCAGAAAACGTTTACCAGCACATTTCATATTTGCAAACCGATGATTTCGGGAAAGTTCCTTGTAATGGGATGATTGTCGTGGATAATGGCGAAGCGGCGGTTTTCGATACGCCGACGGATAGAGAAAGTTCTAAAGAATTGATTGAATTTTTAAAGGAACGCAATTTCAAAATCAAATCTGTGACTGCGACGCATTTCCATGAAGACTGCATCGGTGGATTGGATGAATTTCATAAAATCGGTGTTCCGTCTTATGCTAACAAAATGACGATTGATTTGCTGAAAGAAGAAACTAAAAATATTCCGCAAAATGGGATCGAGAAAGAATTCACGATAAAAGTTGGCAACAAAAAAGTTTTTCTGAATTATTTCGGCGAAGGCCATACAAAAGACAATATCGTGGCTTATTTCCCTGACGAAAAAACTTTATTTGGCGGTTGTTTGCTCAAAGAAATGAATGCTTCCAAAGGTTATCTTGGCGATGCCAACGAGGATGCATGGTCAGAAACCGTCACCCAACTCAAACAAAAATATCCTGAAATCCAAACCGTAATTCCCGGACATGGCGAACGCGGTGGAATGGAGTTGGTGGATTATACGATTGGGTTGTTTCGATAACCCTCAGCCCTGTCAGGGTTCGGAACCCTGACAGGGCTAGTAAGACCTTTAACATCCCCTTCACAAACCGAAGTAAGATTTTTCTTTATCTTTCGCCCAATTTTGTTTAAAATTCAGTTCAAAATGAGAAAACAATTATTCAGCATAGCATTTGCTTTTTGTATTTCAATTAGTGCCTATTCACAAGTTACAGAAACTCTTCCGCCGAGCTATCGTGAAAGTCAATCCAACAAAACAGACATTTTCCGGGCAGAAGCTGAACGCTTAACCGCGCTTGTCCATACCAAATTGGATTTGAAATTTGACTGGCAGAAAGAACAGGTAAACGGTGAAGCCTGGATTACAGTCAAACCCTATTTCTATGATACCAATAAACTGATTCTGGATGCCAAATCTATGTTGATTCATGAGGTTTCATTAGTGAATGGCGGCTCCAAAAAGAAATTAAATTTCACCAATGACGACTGGCAGTTGTTCATCGATCTGGATAAAACCTACAAACGAAATCAGGAATATACCGTTTACATCAAATATACAGCGCGACCCAATGAAGTAAAACAGACAGGAAGTGCCGCTATCAGTGATGCCAAAGGAATGTATTTCATCAATGCCCAAGGGGAAGATCCTGATAAACCAACTCAAATCTGGACACAGGGCGAAACCGAATCTTCTTCCTGCTGGTTCCCGACCATCGACAAACCCAATCAAAAAACCTCTCAGGAAATTTACCTGACCGTTCCCGATAAATTCGTGACGCTTTCCAACGGAAAATTGGAAAAACAAACCAAAAACCCGGATGGAACCCGAACGGATTATTGGAATTTCAATAAAAAACACGCACCCTATTTATTTTTTGTCGGAATAGGTGATTTCGCCATTGTAAAAGACAAATGGAAGAACATCGACGTGGATTATTATGTCGAACACGAATATGCGCCTTATGCCAAAGAATTTTTGGGGACTACACCGGAAATGATCGGTTTCTTTTCCGATTTGCTGAAATATGAATATCCTTGGAACAAATACCATCAAATGGCGGTTCGTGATTATGTGAGCGGTGCGATGGAAAACACTACAGCAGTTGTTCATGCAGAACAAATTCAGCAAAAACCCGGACAATTAATCGATGAAAACACCTGGGAAGGAACCATTGCACACGAATTATTCCACCATTGGTTTGGCGATTTGGTTACGACGGAAAGCTGGGGAAATCTAACTGTAAATGAATCACTTGCCAATTATTCCGAATACCTTTGGTTTGAACATAAATACGGAAAAGACAAAGCGGAAGAAGATAGATATAACGATTTACAGGGTTATAAAATGGATCCGGCAAATTTCAATAAAAATTTAGTCCGAACACATTACAATGCCCGTGAAGATATGTTTGACGGCGTTTCTTATAACAAAGGAGGAAAAGGCGTTTTGCATATGCTCAGAAGTTTTCTGGGTGACGAGGCTTTTTTCGGCGGACTGAGCAAATACCTTCACGATTATGAATATGGAACAGCCGAAGCCGTTCAAATCCGTCTGGCAATGGAAGCCGTGAGCGGACGGGACCTCAACTGGTTTTTTGACCAATGGTATTTTGCCAACGGGCATCCACAACTGAATGTAGCGTATGATTATAATTCTTCGTCAAAAAAAATAAAAGTCACAGTCGTTCAAACGCAAGCCAATTTGTTTGAATTCCCGTTTGCCTTTGATGTGGTAGTGGATGGAAAACCTACCCGCCATCATATTTGGGTTGCTAAAAAGAAAGAAAATTCATTTGAATTTGAAGCAAGCAAAGCGCCTGAAGTTGTGATTCCCAATGCCGATCAGGATATTTTATGTGATTTAAACGAAACCAAATCCATCGAAGCTTTTGCTGCGCAATACAAATATGGAAAAGACGAATTTATGACCCGTTTGCTGGCGATTGAAAAATTAGCTGACGCCCAAGCAACAAATGAAACGGCTTTGACCACTTTGATTTCGGCGCTCAATGATCCATATGAAGGAATTCGGGGTTTTGTCATCTCTAAACTGGATGCCAATGACGCCAAAGTAAAGTCAAAAGCCCTATCTGTTTTAAAAAAATTGGCCAATTCTGATCCCAAAACGCCTGTTCAGGCAGCTGCTTTGAGCAAATTAAACGAAATGGGCGAAACAGATTTGACACTGTTTCAAAACGGATTGACATCAAAATCTTTCAGCGTTCAGGCCGCAGCGGCTGTTGGGGTTTTGAGATTGGATCCTTCCAAAACGGCAGAATTAGCCAAGCTTTCCGATGAAGTGCTGGCGACCAATCCTAATCTGATAGGAGAATTGCTCCCAAAATGGATTGCCGACAATGAAACATCCAAACTGAAAGTAGCCGCAGAATCCGTTGCCTTTTATCTGTTTACCCAATATGAGAATCCAACTTTAGGAAAAAAACTGGAAGAAGGATTTAAATGGGTTTTAAGTTCGGATGATATGAATTCGACAAAAAAAATTGCTTCAGTTTATACGCAGGTACATAAATATTATGCAAAAGAGAATCCGCAGTTGACTATGATGCTGAAGAACTTATTGGACCAGGCGATCGGTCTGAAAGTAAAAGCCAATCAAAATTCACCATCGAAAGGACTGGAGAATCAGATAAAAATTTTAAGTGATACAAAAGATGCTATGAAATAGCCTCCCCAAACCCCTCCAAAGGAGGGGATTAACTTTAAACTTTAAACATTGAAATTTAAACTAAGCATCATCGCTGCCAAAGCGGAAAATAACGTCATCGGAAATGAAAATCAACTGATTTGGCATTTGCCCAATGATTTGAAACATTTCAAACAATTGACTTCCGGGCATCCCATCATCATGGGCAGAAAAACATTTGAATCTATAGGAAAGCCCCTTCCCAACCGCACAAACATAGTGATTACCCGAAAAAAGGATTGGAATCCGGAAGGCATTTTGGTGGTCAATTCCTTGCATGAAGCGATTGAAAAAGGAAGAGAGATTGATGAGGAAGTTTATATAATCGGCGGTGGAAATATTTACGAACAATCCATGGATTGGGCTGATGTTTTAGAGATCACAGAAGTGCATCATTTATTTGAAGGCGATACAAAATTTCCCGAAATTGATTTGAACATTTGGAAAGAAACCGCCCGAACTGATTTCGGAAAAGACGAAAAACATGAATTTGATTATTCGTTTGTCCGGTATGAAAGAATGGATTGAAGTACGATTTTTAGGAATGTTTTAGGAAGTTTAAATTAGAAGGTATAAAAACAATCTCCTCCACTCCTCCACTCATCCACTCATCCACTCATCCACTCATCCACTCCCCAACTCAAAACTCCGGTGGTGCTAATAATGTAAACGGATACCAAGGAAGGTCTCGAAGAATTCCATATAAAATAATTGTCCCGAAAAGCAGATAGACAAACCAGTTTTTGTAGAGAATTCTCATGCGAATTTTTGTTCCAAAAAACAGATTGGAAACCAAGATCCCTAAAATGTAAAGGACAAAAGGAGAAAGGATGAACAACAAGGGATTATACCGGAAAGCTTCTCCGAAATTCAAATGAAACAAATTGTGAATCAACCGCTGGGAACCACATCCGGGACAATTCAATCCTAATAATGTTTTGGATGGACAGGAAATGAAGGGTTCCGATTGATCAGACGGATCAAAGTTGTAAAAATAAAAGAAAAAAGCCCCACCTATGAGTAGGATGAGGCCTATTTTTAAATATTTCATTTTTTAATATCCATATGCACCGCTACTGGCTGCGCCTAAAACGCCAACTGCCATAAGAATTCCATAAATCACAGCTATCACCAATCCTGCGATTGCAGCCCATGTTGCAAATTTTTTGGCATCGGCAGAAGCCTTGTGAGCACCTGCGTAATCACCTTCAGCCCACTTTTTATTTACTTCGGTTGATTTGATAATTGATACTATTCCAAGTGGCAAACAGCACAATATTGTACTTAAAATTGCCCAAACCAAATAATTTTCCGGTGGAGATTGAACGTCGCCCGGTCTGATATTGTCTTGATTTTCCATATTTTAATGTTTTAAGTTTTATCTAACGAATTTAATGATTTTTTTAAATCAATGATTCGTTTTTATTTCTTCCGGAACGTGTTTGTATTTAAAAATAAAGGCAAACAGAACAGCTACCACCAAGGCATATCCGGCAAATATGTACCAGGAAGTTGTCCATCCTTCCAATTGTGCTACCGGATCTGTCTGTGAAAATACAAAATGATTGACAACTTCCCCTGCCGCCAGCATCCCGATGGTTGCTCCGAAACCGTTGGTCATCATCATAAAAACGCCCTGTGCACTGGATCGAATGCTTTTATCGGTTTCTTTGTCCACAAAAAGCGAACCTGAAACATTGAAAAAGTCAAATGCAATTCCATACACGATCATCGATAAAACAAACATCCAAACGCCCGTCCCAGGGTTTCCAACTCCAAACAAAGCAAATCGTAAAAACCACGCAAACATCGCCATCAGCATTACTTTTTTTATTCCAAATCGTTTCAAAAAGAACGGAATCAATAAAATACATAGCGTTTCAGAAACTTGTGAAAGGGAAATAAGTGCATTGGCATTGTTTGCTCCCCAGGTTTCGGCATATTCCGGAATGCTTTTAAAACTAGTAATAAAAGGATTGGCATATCCATTTGTAATTTGAAGCGAAACACCCAAAAACATAGAAAATATAAAGAAAATCGCCATTTTCCTATCTTTAAATAAACTGAATGCTTTTAATCCCATCGCATCTGAAAGCGATTGCTTTTCGACAGATTTATTGGTTGAAACATGTGGTAGCGTAAACGAATAAAAGAATAAAATTAATCCCAGTACGCCTGAAACATAAAACTGGCTGTAACTGTTTTGAAAACTTGGAAAATCAGTCTGACTTGAAAAATTAAATCCGAATTGTCCATTTGGCATGCCGGCAAAATTGACAAAAAGCATGGCACAGATAAAACCTACGGTTCCCAGCGTACGTATCGGCGGAAAAGCCTTGATCGTATCATAACCGTTATTAACCAAAACGCCATAAGCAACGGAATTTGAGAGCGCAATTGTCGGCATATAAAAAGCAACACTGACCGTATAAAGTGAGAAAAGCGTGGCGAAATCCACAGAACTTCCGGAAGTCATTCCATAATATCCGGCAGCTATGATAAACACCGCTGCTATCGCGTGGCAATATCCCAAAAGCCTTTGCGCCGGAATCCATCTATCTGCCACAATTCCTAAAATAGCCGGCATAAAGATCGAAACGATTCCCTGCATCGCATAAAAAAGCCCGATTTTAGGTCCTAACCCAACCGAGCCCAAATAATTTCCCATAGAAGTCAAATATGCACCCCAAACAGCAAACTGTAAGAAGTTCATCACGGTCAATCGTAATTTTATCGACATAAAAATTTTGTGTTAATTAACGTTTATCCAATTCGTCGCGCAGACGTGCGGCCAGTTCGTAGTCCTCATTTTTGACCGCTTCTTTCAATTCTTTTTCGAGTTCCTCTTTGGATTTGGAAGAAAAATCATAACGCTTTTCCTGTTTGGCGACTTCTTTTTCTATTTCGCGGATCGCGCTTGCGATGCTCTTTTCATCCTTTTCCTGTACTTCCAGATGGATTCCGGCTTTTTCCATCACCTTTTCCAACGCATAAATCGGCGCATCAAACCGAATGGCCAACGCAATGGCATCCGAAGTCCGCGAATCGATCTCCTCCTCTTTGCCGTCTTTATCTTCCATCAAAATATTCGAATAAAAAACACCATCCTCCAACTTATGGATGAACACACCTTTTACAAAAAACTGAAAGGCCCGACCCATCGACACAAACAAATCATGCGTCAGCGGTCTTGGCGTGCGGATATCCTTTTCCAAAGCCAATGCAATCGATTGCGCTTCAAAACTTCCTATTATGATGGGCAATTTCCTCATTCCCAGCTCTTCTTCCAAAATCAAGGCATAAGCTCCTGTCTGCGTCTGGCTGTAGGAAATGCCTTTTATATTTAGTTTTACCAAATTCTCCATCAGGTTGTAAATCTAATAAAATCTCCAATTTAGGGAAATTTTTTCTTAGCGAAAAATAAAAACTCGTCCTAACGCCGACTCCCAAAGCTATTAAGCTTTATTTTCAGGGCGTGACCCCGCCGCTCCGCAAGGCTCCGCGGCGCGGTCGGGCTATTCGCTCTATCTTTTGCTACGCAAAAGGATGCCGCTTCTATCCCTCACGCAATTTTCCGATCCATAAATCAATCCCTTAAATCCACAAAAAAACCTCACAAGTTTTGGCCTGTCCGCCGTGACGGAAAACCTGTGAGGTTTGAGATTATTTAGGATTTGTACTTTATACAAAATACAATTCTACATTTTACAGAAATTTAAACTCCTTTGAATTTCTTCACTTCTTCGATCAATTTCGGAACCACTTCAAAAGCATCGCCCACTATACCGTAATCGGCAGATTTAAAGAAAGGTGCTTCCGCATCTGAATTGATAACAACGATGGTTTTCGATCCGTTTACACCTGCCAAATGCTGAATGGCTCCGGAAATTCCTATGGCAATGTATAATTTCGGCGCAATGGCTTTTCCGGTCTGGCCTACGTGTTCGCTATGCGGTCTCCATCCGATGTCTGCCACCGGTTTTGAACTGGCCGTAGCCGCACCCAGGAGTTGAGCCAATTCTTCGATCATCCCCCAATTTTCCGGCCCTTTCATCCCACGGCCACCTGAAACCACAATTTCCGCTTCTTTCAAATCGACTTTATCGGTAGATGCTTGTTCTACTTTTACAATTCTCAGTTTTGAATCAGCATCACTTACCGAAACATTCACTGCTTCTTCAGTTCCTGAAACCGGATTTTCTTTTAATCCGAAAGCGTTTTGCAAAACGGTCAAAACTTTTGAACCTCCGGTCACTTCGATGGTTTCGATTCCTTTTCCTGAGAAAGCCCTCCTTTCAGCTGTGAAAGGTGAAACATTACTCGGAGCTGAAGTCAAATTGGTTACCAGTGTAGAAGATGATTTTAACGCCAACAATGGGGCAAAACTTGATGCGTCATTGGTTGCGGGAAGCACGATGGTGTCACCGTCTTTCAATTCGTTCAATACTTTTGCATAAGCATTGGGTGAGAAATTTTTCAAAGCGTCGGAAGAAATCTTCAAGACTTTATTGGCTCCGTATTTGTACAATGAATCAGAAGATTCTGTTGCGTTGATCGCTACTGCCGTAACGGTCTCACCAGCTTTGTCAGCGATTGATTTTGCATAAGAAACCGCTTCAAATGCTGCTTTTTTATAGTGTCCATCTGCGGCTGCAGATTCTGCGTATACTAAAATTGACATATTATTTTGTATTTAAAGTTTAAAGGTTCAAAGTTTAAGGTCTTATTTTTCATCAGTCAAGGCAACTTTGAACTTGAAAGCCTTGTCCACAAAGGAAAATCTGATGAAACCCTTTGATTTAAATGACTTTTGCTTCTTCGTGTAATAGTCTTACCAATTCACCTACATTGTCTTTGTCGATCAATGTTACATTTCCTCTGGAAGCAGGTTTTACATATCCTACCACTTTCAAGTTGGAAGAAGTTTGTTCTGCTTCTACCACATTTAAAGGTTTGGTACGTGCCGCCATGATCCCACGCATATTGGGGATTCGAAGTTCGGTTTCGTCAACCAATCCCTTTTGACCTGCAATCACTACCGGAAATGATGCTGAAACGGTTTCTTTACCGCCATCTATTTCGCGGACAGCTTCTACTGTGTTTCCTTCCACTTTCAAACTCACACAGCCGTTTACAAAGGCATAGTCCAAAATCCCTGCAACAAATCCGGGGACTTCTCCTCCGTTATAATCGATGGATTCTTTTCCTGTCAATATGATATCGTAGCCACCTTCCTTTGCCAGTTTGGCAATTTGGGTCGCTACAAAAAATCCGTCTCTCGCATCAGCATTTACACGGATGGCATCATCTGCTCCGATAGCCAAAGCTTTTCGCATCACAGGTTCAACCGAAACATCTCCTACCGTAACCACAGTGATTTTCGCTCCCTGTGTTTCCTGTAACTGGACAGCCCGGGTCAAACTGAATTCATCATGGGGATTGATGACAAATTGGACGCCGTTTTTATCGAATTCTTTTCCGTCTGCCGTAAAATTTATTTTTGCAGTAGTATCGGGAACACTACTGATACAAACTAAGATTTTCATTTGATATAATTTAAGTTTTTAAATGCCCGTAAATATAGTGAAAAAAATATATTATGCACGCATAGTATTTGTAAGATTTTTATCAGTTTTTAACTAAATCCCGTTTTTCCTTTTCAAGTTGTTTTTTAAAAACATACTGGGTAATGTAAATACTGATTTCATATAAAATTACCAAAGGTATTGCTGCAATCATCATGCTCATAACATCTGAAGGTGTGATGACCGCTGCCAAAACCAAAATCACGACCAAGGCGTGTTTGCGGTAGGTTCTCAAAAATTGAGGCGTTAAAATGCCAATTTTGGCCAAAAAATAGGCAAATACCGGAAACAGAAAAACGAGTCCCATACCCAAAAGGGTTTGTACAAACATAGAAGTATAACCCGAAAGTTTCCATTCGTTTGAAATCCCAAATGGATTATACGAATAAAGGAATTGAACAGAAAAAGGCAGCATGAAAAAATAACTGAACAGCACTCCGATTAAAAAGAAAAAACTGACGGCAATGACAGTGCCGTTTGCATGGCTTTTTTCTTTTTCAGTCAGCCCCGGTCTTATGAATCGCCAAATTTCCCATACCACATAAGGAATGGCTAAAATCAACCCACAAAGTAAAATCGTATAAATCTGTGAGGTAATTTGGCCGGAAGGGTCTAGATTTTTTAATTCTTTTGTATAATTAAATGATGCCGGATAAATGGGATCCATCCCTAATTTATCAGCCAATGAATTCAATAATTGATAGGTAAAAAAATCGGAACGCAATGGCGCCATGATAAAATTATCCGTAATATATCCCCAAAACACTGCGCAGATAACGGCACCCACAAAAATAGCTACACTTGAACGAATCAAATGTCCCCGCAATTCAAAAATATGGCCCAAAAAGGACAACTCTTTTTCCTCCCTATTTTCTGCCATTATATTTCTATTCCGTGTTTAATCAATGCGTGTAAATCCAATATCCCGAAATATTGTTCGTTTCTGTCCACAACTACCAATTGCCCGATGTTAAAATCCCTTAATTTGTGAAATGCATCTACTGCTTTTTCATCTTTGTAAACCCTTTTTGGATGTGAAGTCAATATGTCTTTGGCCAATAAATGTTGGTATTCTTTGTGTTTTTGAAGTGTTCTTCTTAAATCTCCATCCGTAATGACGCCAAGGATTTCATCACCATCTAAAACTACCGTAATACCATTTCGGCCGGAAGTAAGCGAATCTATCACTTCAAATACGGTAGAATCGGGATTCACAAAAGGACGTTGAAAAGTATCCATCACATCCTCCACGCTCCAAAGCAATCTTTTTCCCAGTGCTCCACCGGGATGAAATTTTGCGAAATCTTCACCCGAAAAACGTTTCCATTTCATCAAGGCAACAGCCAGTGCATCACCCATGACCAGTTGTGCGGTGGTACTGGAAGTAGGCGCCAGATTATTGGGACAAGCTTCTTTTGAAACTGTAATGTTTAAAATCACATCAGCATGTTTGGCCAGATCGGAATCTAAATTTCCGGTCATGGCAATGAGTGAAGAAGCATTCTTTTTTAAAATGGGAGCCAAATCTTTTATTTCCTGACTATTTCCGCTTTTTGAAACACAAATCACAACATCTTCACTACTCAGCAATCCCAAATCACCATGTATGGCTTCAGCAGCATGTAAAAACTGGCTTTTGGTTCCGGTAGAATTAAAAGTTGCCACCATCTTATTGGCAATGTGTGCGCTTTTACCTATGCCCACTACTACTACTTTTCCGGTTGTTTCCCGGAGTAATTTCACGGCATGAGCAAATTCATCACCTAAATTTTGAGCAATGTTCAAAAGTTCTGTAATTTCGTCCTGAAAAACAGCTTTTCCAAATTCTCGAATTTCTTGATTTTTCAAATCCAAAGATTTTGCCTGTAAAGTTTTATTTCGTACTTTAGGTCATTCGACCAAAATTTGATTTTCAACTCATAGAATTGAAAGGTCAAATATAGGAATTTGAAAAGTAGAAAAAATTAAAATTAGTCTTTTTGTTAAGATGAATAGTTCAACAGAATTATCTTCCTATTTAAAAAAATATTTTGGCTTCAGCCAATTTAAAGGCCAACAGGAAGAAATTATCAGAAGCCTCCTCAATAAGGAAGATGTTTTTGTATTGATGCCTACCGGTGGAGGAAAATCCCTTTGCTACCAATTGCCTGCTTTGATTTCAGATGGTGTAGCAATCATTGTTTCCCCGTTGATTGCTCTAATGAAGAACCAAGTGGATGCAGTCAGAGGAATTTCTTCCGACAACGATGTGGCGCACGTATTAAATTCTTCTTTAAATAAAACCCAAACTAAAAAAGTGATGGATGACATAAGGAACGGCACCACAAAAATGTTATATGTCGCTCCCGAATCTCTCACAAAAGAAGAATACACCGATTTTTTTAAAACGGTACCCATTTCTTTTTTTGCCATAGACGAAGCGCATTGTATTTCGGAATGGGGACATGATTTCCGGCCGGAATATCGGAATTTGAAAAACATCATCAATAAAATAGGAGATGCTCCCGTAATCGCATTGACGGCAACAGCCACAGCGAAAGTCCAGGAAGACATTCAAAAGACCTTAGGCATGCAGAACGCAAAGGTTTTCAAAGCATCTTTTAACCGTCCAAATCTTTTTTATGAAGTTCGTCCGAAAATCAATCAGGACAAGGAAATCGTAAAATTCATTTCGCAATACCAAGGAAAATCAGGCGTGATTTATTGTCTGAGCCGCAAAAAGGTCGAAGATTTCGCTCAACTATTACAGGTAAACGGAATAAAAGCCATTCCTTATCATGCAGGTTTGGACTCCAAAACCCGCTCCAAACACCAAGACATGTTTCTGATGGAAGAAGCAGATGTGGTCGTAGCTACCATCGCCTTTGGGATGGGAATCGACAAACCGGATGTTCGTTTTGTCATCCATTATGACATGCCAAAAAGTTTGGAGAGTTATTATCAGGAAACGGGTCGCGCCGGACGTGACGGCGGTGAAGGATATTGTCTGGCCTTTTATGATTATAAGGATATAGAAAAACTGGAGAAATTTCTGGCCAATAAAATGGTGGCGGAACGGGAAGTCGGATTACAACTTTTAAGCGAAGTCGTTTCTTATGCCGAAACTTCCATGTCCAGAAGAAAATTCTTGTTGCATTATTTCGGAGAAGAATTTGACGAAATCAATGGATTGGGAGCCAATATGGACGACAATATGCGCAATCCGAAAAAGATGATCGACGCACAGGATGACGCACATCTGGCTTTGGAAATTGTCCAAAAAACAAAAGAAATTCTGAAAATAAACGATTTGGTCAATGTCCTGACCGGAAAGGAAAGCTCCATCACCAAGTCTTATAATTTGAAATCGGAAGACTTTTTTGGCAAAGGAAAAGACCACGAAGATTATTATTGGAAAAGCATTGCCCGTCAATTAATCGTACGCGACTATTTGGAAAAAGAAATCGAATCTTACGGCATTTTAAAATTGACAGAAAAAGGAAAAAAATTCATCCAAAAACCAATAGAATTCCTGATTGCGGAGGATGTGGATTTTAAAAAGTTATTATCGGAACCTTCCTCAGACAGCATTCAACAAGCGCCGGCATCTTTTGATGAGACCCTTTTAAAACATTTAAAGGATTTACGCAAAAAAATCGCCAAACAACATGAAATTCCGCCATTTGCGGTTTTTCAGGATCCGAGTCTGGATGATATGACCATGCAATATCCGACCAGCATAAAAGAACTGACCAATGTATTTGGTGTAGGAGAAGGAAAAGCCAACAAATTCGGACAACCTTTTGTCGATTTCATAGCCAAATATGTAGAAGAAAACGACATCATACGTCCGGACGAAATGGTTGTCAAGTCTGTAGCCGATAAATCCAGCTATAAAGTATATATCATCCAAAGCGTAGATAGGAAACTGGATCTTGATGATATGGCAGAAGGAAAAAGTTTGTCGATGGAAGAACTGCTTTCGGAAATGGAAAGCATCGTGTACCAAGGCACCAAACTGGATATCTCCTATTATATAAATGATATTTTGGACGAAGACCAACAAGAGGAAATCCATGATTTCCTTATGGAGGCTGAAAATGACTCAATGTCTACACTACTCAAAGAATTCGGAGATGATTATGATGAAGAAGAATTGCGCCTGATGCGGATTAAATTTATCAATGATATTGCGAATTAATTTGAAAATGAGCCAATTTGTAGATTTGAAAATAGGTAATCACAAGTTCAAATTTATCTTTTTAATTATTTCATTCTTTATCACTTCTTGTTGTGGCGAGTTTTGCGAAAGAGAAAAGTATGCAAACGAAATCATTCTGAAAATTGAAAAATTTAAACAAGAAAATGGACATTTACCCAAGAACTTATCAGAAATTGACCCAATCGAAACGGAAGATTCGAAAGCTTATTACAAAAGAATCTCTGATAATGAATTTGAGGTTTGGTATGCAATAGGTTTTGAGTCTAAAATTTACAATTCAATAACAAAAAAATGGAGAGAAGAAGGATAGTTTTATCTATCATTTTCAAATTCTCCAATTCACAAATTTTCAAATTATAAAAATATGAGCCAAAAACTTATGCTGATGATTCTGGACGGATGGGGAATCAATCCTGATCCGGAAGTTTCAGCCATTGCTGCTGCGAACACTCCTTTTATCGATTCTTGTTTTTCAAAATATCCACATTCAACTTTGATTACCTACGGTCTGGATGTCGGACTTCCGGAAGGACAAATGGGAAACTCCGAGGTCGGACATATGAATCTGGGAGCCGGAAGAGTGGTGTACCAAAATCTGGTTCGGGTCAATATGGCTGTTCAGGACAAATCCTTTCTGAAAGAAAATATTTTGAATTCACAGTTCCAATTTGCCAGAGATAACAACAAAAAATTACATTTCATAGGACTGACTTCCAACGGTGGCGTTCATTCGCACATCAATCATTTATTTGGTTTACTGGAAGCTGCTCATGCTTACGGTTTGACAGATAACGTTTACGTTCATGCCTTTACGGACGGTCGTGATTGTGATCCACACAGCGGAAAAAAATTCATTGCCGATTTGGAAGAACATATGCAACACAGCACCGGGAAACTGGCTTCTGTGATTGGGCGTTACTACGCCATGGACCGCGACAAAAGATGGGAACGCGTGAAATTGGCGTATGATTTATTGGTCAGAGGAATTGGAAAAAGCACGGACAATCCGATTAAGGCGATTGAAGAATCCTATGAAGAAGGCATTACAGACGAATTTTTACAACCCATCATAATTGATAAAAACGGATTGATTGAAGAAGGTGATGTCGTGATCAACTTTAATTTCCGAACCGATCGTGGTCGTGAAATAACCCAAGTTTTAACCCAGGATGATTTCCCTGAATTTGGGATGAAAAAACTTTCACTTCGGTATATTACATTGACCAATTATGATAAAACTTTCAAAGGCGTTCAGGTTGTTTATGACGAAAATGAAATTCCCATGACCCTGGGCGAGGTTTTGGAGAAACACGGTAAAACCCAAATCAGGATTGCCGAAACAGAAAAATATCCGCATGTTACTTTTTTCTTTTCGGGTGGTAGGGAAAAACCGTTTGAAGGGGAGAAACGGATACTCTGCCCTTCACCCAAAGATGTTCCGACCTATGACCTGAAACCTGAAATGTCTGCATTTGAAATCACAAAGAACATCATTCCTGAAATTCAGAACCAAACAGCTGATTTCATCTGTCTGAATTTTGCCAATACCGATATGGTCGGACATACCGGCGTGTTCCAAGCTGCCGTTAAAGCCGCTGAAACGGTTGACCAATGTACGGAATCCATCGTGAAAACCGCATTGGAAAATGATTATTCGGTTATCATTCTGGCCGACCATGGAAATGCTGACTGTATGGTCAATCCGGACGGATCGCCCAACACACAGCACAGCATGAATTTGGTGCCGGTTATTTTGATTCAAAAAGAAAAGAAATTTGAATTGAAAAACGGAAAACTGGGCGACATCGCTCCGACTATTTTAAGCCTGATGAAAGTTCCAATCCCACCCGAAATGACCGGAAACATTTTGCTCACCCATTAAAATTTGTAACTTTGCCCCCTCTACTAATCAACATTTTAAACAAATGAAAAGTTACATCATTGCAGTTGATTTTGACGGCACCATAGTTGAAGATGCATACCCGAGAATCGGGAAACCGATGCTGTTTGCATTTGATTCGCTGAAACAATTACAGGCTCAAGGACATCGCTTGGTTCTTTGGACTTACCGACATGGAAAATCCCTCGAAGATGCAGTTGAATTTTGCAGAGAGAACGGGATAGAATTTTATGCGGTCAATTCCAGTTTTGAAGAAGAAACCTTTGAAATGGCCAAACAAAGTCGGAAAATTCATGCCGATGTATTTATTGATGACAGGAATTTAGGTGGTTTTCCGGGTTGGGGTGAAGTGGTTCAAATCATCAATAAACGAATTGAATTTACCATCGCAACACACGGAAAAGAAAAAGAAAGAAAAAAGAAAAAAAGAGGATTTTTTGGAATATGATTCATTTAAAGAATAAAGAAGAATTAGAATTAATGCGTCAAAGTGCCCAATTGGTTTCGAAAACTTTGGGAATGTTGGCAAAAGAAATAAAACCCGGAATCCAAACGATTAAGTTGGACAAACTCGCGCATGAATTCATCAAAGATCATGGAGCCGAGCCTGCGTTTTTGGGGTATGGCGGATTTCCTTATTCGCTGTGTATTTCCCCAAACGAACAGGTCGTTCACGGATTTCCAAATGAAGATTATTTGGAAGAAGGAGATATTCTTTCAGTGGATTGCGGTGTTTTCATGAACGGATTTGTGGGTGATCATGCCTACACTTTTGAAATCGGAGAAGTTCCACCCGAAGTCAAAAAATTATTGAAAATCACCAAAGAATCTTTGTACAAAGGAATTGAACAAGTTTTACCGGGAAACAGAACCGGTGACATCGGTTTTGCTATTCAATCTTATTGTGAAAAAGAAGGATACGGAGTGGTAAAGGATTTAGTTGGGCACGGAGTCGGAAGAACCATGCATGAAGATCCACAAGTTCCAAATTACGGACGAAGAGGAACGGGAAAAGTCCTAAAAGAAGGAATCACTTTAGCCATTGAGCCGATGATCAATATGGGAACGGACAAAGTTCGTTTTCATAAAGACGGCTGGACGATTACCACACGAGACAACCAGCCTTCGGCTCATTTTGAACATGACGTTGCCATTATAGATGGTAAACCTGTTTTACTGTCCACTTTCCAGTTTATTTATGATGTTTTGGGAATTGAATCTGACGAAGAAGTACCTTTTTTGTATAAAACTCTTGTCTGATGTTTCGGTATTTCCGTTCGATAAAATTTGCCATCAACGGATTGTTTTATGCACTTCGAACGGAAAAAAATGTTCAGATTTGGTTGGGAGTGGCTGTTCTAACCATCGTTTTTTCACTTTGGTTAAATGTTTCTCAAACAGAACTTTTGATCATTTTGCTTTGGATGTTTTTAATTGGAACGTCTGAATATTTGAATACTTCAATTGAAAAATTATCGGACCGCATCACCATGGAACAGGACGAACAAATCAAACACGTAAAAGACATAGCAGCCGGTGCCACATTTCTGGCATCTGTCGGAGCGATTATTTCGGGGTTGATTATTTTTGTTCCTAAAATTCTTGAAAAATTTGAAATCCGTCTTTAAAAAAATCATCAACCTGATTCCGCGCCCTATGCTCATTCAATTAAGCATTTGGGCAAGACCTTTATTGGTTTGGATGTATCGTGGCGATAATTTCACCGACCCCATTGATGGAAAATCCTACAAAAGTTTTCTTCCTTACGGTTACGAAAAGCAACGGCAGAATGTGCTTTCACCGGGAACTTTATCACTGGAACGTCATCGTTTGATGTGGTTGTATCTGCAAAAAGAAACCGATTTCTTTTCGAAAGAATTGAAAGTTCTACACATGGCACCCGAACAGTCTTTCT
Organism: Moheibacter lacus; assembly: GCA_040392505.1. Classification (GTDB taxonomy): domain Bacteria; phylum Bacteroidota; class Bacteroidia; order Flavobacteriales; family Weeksellaceae; genus Moheibacter; species Moheibacter lacus_A. Next base: position 37,260 of record JBEBVY010000016.1, read on the forward strand.
ACAAACGATTTCGAGCAATGAAGAATTTGGATTATACGACTTGTGATTTGGATTCACCGATTGCCGATGTGAAAGCGGATATTCAGGATTTGCCTTTTGAAGACAATTCTTTTGATGTGATTTTTTGTAACCATGTGTTGGAACATGTGGAGGATGATCAAAAAGCCCTATCGGAATTGTATCGTGTGATGAAACCGGGCGGATGGGGGATTTTTCAGGTTCCGATTCGGTATCAATTGGAGAAATCTTTTGAGGATAATTCTATAACCGACCGGAAGGAGCGCATCGAAAAATTCGGACAATACGACCATGTACGGGTGTATGGAATGGATTATTATGAAACTTTAAAAAATGTCGGATTTGAAGTGGAAAAAGTCAATCTTTCCAAGAAATTATCAGTCGAAGAAATCAAGAAATTTGCTTTGGAAAAAAACGAGATTTTGCCGGTGGTGAGGAAGATTATTCGGTAGTTGGCTCTGGCTCTTCAATAATAAATCCTATTTCTTTTAAAAAAATTAAATCTGATTGATCTAAAAACTCATTATCATTTGTATAAATTGTATTGATTTTTTCCAATTTCAATTCACCATTAGCATTTCTGAACTTTGCATTTAGATAGTAGAAATCATCACAAATTATGGCCTTAAATTCATTTTGTAAAGCATGAAGATTTTTTAAATCAAAATATCTTTCCGACTCAAAACTATTTTCATATACATAAAATCGGGTTTCATAATTACCGATTTTTTCATCAAATGTATATACTGAAGAAAATTTCTCACAATCAATTTTTGAAACAAAAGCATATAAAAAATTTTCACTTGTAAGAAATCTAAAATTCAAATCATGATGGGGAATATTTTGATAGGTTTGGTTATGAATTTGAATTAAAATTGGCAGAAATTCCTTTAAATCCTGATTCAAAATCCTTGAAGTTGGATTTTCTTCCTTTTCAGAAATGGTTTTTTCTTTTGAATTGCAATTCAAAAATATAAGACTGAGAAATAAAATCAAGTTAATTATTTTCATCCTTTTCTAATTTTACTTTGTTTTCTGGCTCCACTACTCTCACTCTTGTATGTACGTACATCGAATCTTCTTTTGCGACAAAATCAGCATCATAATCATCATTCATTTTTCGCATTTTAATAAATTTGATAGCATTATTTGTTATATCCAATCTTGCGATGACCGAGAAAAAATCATCACAATAAATACCATCATCGTACGAATCTGATTTATCCAAACCTGTCAAATTAAAAAATCTCTCAGGATCTACACTATTTTCTGAAATATAAATAGTAAGTGATGTTTTATTAATTTTTTCTTGAAAATGATAATATGGGAGATTTGCACAATCAATATCTAATAAAGAAATGTAAATATGATTTTCTGTAGTCAGGAATGTTGCTGAATACTTTCCATAATGATTTACATTTGGTCGTATTTCCAGCAACATTGAATCTAATATTGATACAAATTCAGAATTTTTAAATCTTGAATTTTGATTTTGAGGATTTTGGGTTGATAGACAACTCAAAAAAAGAATTGAAAAAAATAAAATAAGAATGCTAATTTTCATTTCAGAAAGATAATAAAAAAAGGCGCAATTTCTTGCGCCTTTGG